>NZ_BAEU01000014.1:0-74888 GCF_000246875.1 Halomonas sp. KM-1 | reverse complement strand
TTCGATCAGCTCATCGCCGATGGCCTCGATCTCGCCAGCCACGGCTTCGAGGAACGCCGCACGCGCGTCGAGGGTCGTTTCGCGATAGACACCGAACGCCGCCTCGGCGAGTTCGCAGGCGCGCGCCACCTCGGCTTCACTGCCGCCACGATAGGCGGGGTCGAGCGGCGCGCCGGTGGCAGGATTGACGGCGCGAATCTCGTCGCGGCTGCCGGTGACGGCCGTGCGGCCGATCAGGGATGTGCCTTGCAGTGTCATGGGAGCTCCTTGCGCGGGCATGCAACGAATCGCTAGTGATGGTATGTCGTGCTACCTGTCATACAAGCCTACCGTAGACGATGCCGTCGCGTCGATCCAGTGCGCCGCGGGCGCTGCATGGCAGTGTTCGGGGTCGGGTTGACGGACATCGCCGCCGAGTCGGCTGCTTTGCCGCTGAGGAGGCTCAGCGGTTCATGGCGTTTCCCCTCGCCACGCTGTTTCGTTGACCAGGCTGAGCGGACGCTTGCCTTCCAGCGCCAGGATGATGTTGTCCACCGCGCGCTGGGCCATGGCGTCGCGGGTTTCGTGAGTTGCCGAGCCCACGTGCGGTAGGGCCACCACGTTGACCATGTGCGGCAGCGGCGACTCCGGCGAGAGCGGCTCCTGTTCGAAGACGTCGAGCCCGGCGGCATGGATCTCGCCCGTTTCCAGCGCTGCGATCAGCGCCGCTTCGTCGACCACCTTGCCGCGGGCGATGTTGACGAAGATCGCCGAGGGCTTCATCAGCCCGAACTCGCGCCTGCCGATCAGATGCGTAGTCTCCGCCGTCAGTGGCACGGTGACGCAGACGAAGTCGGCCTGGGCCAGCAGCTCGTCCAGTTCGCAGCGCACGGCGCCCAGCTCCTGCTCCAGTGCGGGCTTGGGCGAGGAGCAGGCGTAGAGCACCCGCATGCCGAAGCCCAGGGCGCCGCGGCGGGCCACGCCGGCACCGATGCGGCCGAAGCCGACCATGCCCAGCGTCTTGCCGTGTACGTCGGTGCCGAAGTGGGGCTCGCCGATGCTGGCCGTCCAGTCGCCGCGCTTGACCAGATCGGCCAGCTCGATGGCGCGCCTGGCGGTCGCCATGATCAGCAGAAAACCGGTGTCGGCGGTGGTCTCGGTGAGCACGTCGGGCGTGTTGCACAGCAGAATGCCGCGCCGGGTCAGCGCCTCGACGGGGTAATTGTCGTAGCCCACCGAGATGGTGGCGATGGCCTCCAATTGCGGCGCCAGGTCGAGCAGCTCCGGCGTGATGACGAGGCTGGAGCCGACCAGCCCGTGCGCCTGACCCAGGGCCTGGCGAAAGTCGGGGTTGTCGGTACTCTTCAAGGCCTCGAAGTAATCGACGTGGAAACGTTGGCGAAGCTGATCGAGGTGGATCGGTTTGAGGCGGGTGTAGGCGACGATGCGTTTTGTCATTGTGTTCGCTCTGTCTTCGCTCTGTTTTCGCTCTGGGGGGGGCGGGCGGGGCAGACTCAGCCTAGTCAATGCGCCAGTACTGGGCAAATACGACGCCCACCCATCCATTTTGCGACATATGCGCTTGCCGTTACTGGCATACTTTCTGCGTCTGGACGATGTTAAGCATATCTGTGAGCGACAAATTGCTATACCTTTGCCAGACAGATTTGCCTGAAAGCGACACCCAGACCCTGACGAGTTGAATGCCGATACAACCTATAACGATTCACGGCATTGGAGTATGAAACATGTCCACGATGCCCCCGGCTTCGGCCTCCCCGGCTCACGCCCTGCGCAAGACACCCATGCCCCAAACGCTGGGTTTTCTGCTGCTGGAAAACTTTACCTTGTTCTCTCTGGCCTCGGCCATCGAGCCGCTGCGCATGGCCAATCAACTGGCCGGTCGCGAGCTGTATCGCTGGTTCACGCTGAGCGTGGACGGCGGGCCGATCTCGGCCAGCGATGGCCTGCGGGTAACGCCGGATGGCGCCATCACCATGCCGCTGGCGCTGGACATGATCATCGTCTGCGGCGGCGTGGGACCATCCCGTACCGTGCAGCGCGAGCACGTCGTCTGGCTGCAGTCCCAGGCGCGCCTGTCGCGCCGACTGGGCGGCATCTGCACAGGCAGCTGGGCACTGGCCAAGGCCGGGCTGTTGGACGGCTACGAGACCAGCGTGCACTGGGAGTGTCTGGCGGCGATGCGCGAGTCGTTCCCCCGGACGGTGCTGACCACCCGGCTGTTCACCATCGACCGTGACCGCGCCACCGCCTCCGGCGGTACCGCACCGCTCGACATGATGCTGACCCTGATCGAACGCGAACACGGGCGCGAACTTTCGGCGGGCATTTCCGAAATGTTCATCTGCGACCGCGTGCGCGGCGAGAACGACCATCAGCGCGTGCCGCTCAAGCACGTGCTGGGCACCACCCAGCCCAAGCTGCTGGAAATCGTGGCGCTGATGGAAGCCAACCTGGAGGAGCCCATCGAGCTCGCCGAGCTGGCCGACTACGTCGACGTCTCGCGCCGCCAGCTCGAGCGGCTGTTCCAGAAGTACCTGCACTGCTCGCCGTCGCGTTACTACCTCAAGCTGCGCCTCACCCGGGCCCGCCAACTGCTCAAGCAGACCTCGATGCCGATCATCGAGGTGGCCTCGGCCTGCGGCTTCGTCTCCACGCCCCACTTCTCCAAGTGCTATCGGGAATTCTTCGGCCTGCCGCCGCGTGAGGAGCGGCTGGGCATGAGCCCGCTGCGCCAGCCGCCGCTGCCTGAACCGCCGGCCGAGAGCCTGCTGCTGCAGCCGGTCAGCCTCGAGCCCGTGTCGGAGCAACCGATCTCGGCGGCGCTGGTGGCGCTCGACAATGCCCGCGGCGAGCCCACTTACGCCAGCGTGCGCCTGGACCACTGAGCCCGGCGGCTCGCGGCCAGGGCGCCGTGGGCCGTTTCCCCACTTCTCTTGTCGATTGCTTCCCTCTCCCGCCCGGCGCGGGAGAGGCATTTACGTGACCGGTTTCCGCCCTCTCAGCGGAAGGCGGCAGGAGAGGTGCATTGTGCTGTTCGTCGCAGTCGCGACAGGGGTGACGTTTTTGGAATTATCGCCGTCGCTTCCAGAAGTCGGGACTCACCATGCCAGCGCTATGCTGCCTTCAAGTCAATCCATCCGGAGCACGCCCTCATGACGCCCCAAGACCTGCACGACGATGCCATCGTCATCGACGGCCTGATCATCGCCAAGTGGAACCGCGAACTGTTCGAGGACATGCGTCGCGGCGGACTCACTGCCGCCAACTGCACCGTCTCGGTGTGGGAGGGCTTTCAGGCCACCGTCGACAACATCGTCAAATCGAACCAGCTGATGGCCGAGTGCAGCGACCTGGTGCGCCCGGTGCGCACCACCGCCGACATCACCCGGGCCAAGGAAGAGGGCAAGACCGGCATCATCTACGGTTTCCAGAACGCCCACGCCTTCGAGGATCAGATCGGCTACGTCGAGATCTTCAAGCAGCTCGGCGTCGGCATCGTACAGATGTGCTACAACACCCAGAACCTGGTGGGCACCGGCTGCTACGAGCGCGACGGCGGGCTCTCCGGCTTCGGTCGTGAGATCGTTGCCGAGATGAACCGCGTCGGCATCATGTGCGACCTCTCCCACGTCGGTTCGAAGACCTCCGAAGAGGTGATCCTCGAATCGAAGAAGCCGGTTTGCTACTCCCACTGCCTGCCGTCCGGGCTCAAGGAGCATCCGCGCAACAAGTCCGACGAGGAGCTGCGCTTCATCGCCGAGCACGGCGGCTTCGTCGGCGTGACCATGTTCACCCCCTTCCTGCGCGCCGGGATCGACGCCACCGTCGACGACTACGTCGAGGCCATCGAGTACGTGATGAATATCGTCGGCGAAGATGCCATCGGCATCGGCACCGACTTCACTCAGGGCCACGGCAAGGACTTCTTCGAGTGGCTGACCCACGACAAGGGCTACGCCCGTCGTCTGACCAGCTTCGGCAAGATCATCAATCCCGAGGGCATCCGCACCATCGGTGAGTTCCCCAACCTGACCGAGGCGCTGCTGCGCCGCGGCTTCAGTGAGACCCAGGTACGCAAGATCATGGGCGAAAACTGGGTACGTATCCTGAAGGACGTTTGGGGCGCCTGACGATAGCGGCTGAGGCGACTCCTCAGCGAGGAGCGCCGGGGGCAGGCCGAAGAGGAGGTCCGATTCCAGGGATGGAATCGGTAGCGTACAGGGAAGTATTCACAGCGCCTCCTCGCAGGCCTGCCGCCGGACCAGCTCCGAGCGGTGCTGCCAAAGACGATGCTCTTGCCCGCAATGCCATAACAAACAAGATTTGAGGAAACCAACCGTGACCAAGATGGCCCCTGAGCTTCCCATCGAGGTGGATAGCGAAACCGGCGTGTGGACCACCGACGCCCTGCCGATGCTTTACGTGCCGCGGCACTTCTTTATCAACAACCACACGGCCGTCGCCGAAGCGCTGGGTGTGGATAAGTATGCCGAGATTCTCTACCGCGCCGGCTACAAGAGCGCCTGGCACTGGTGCGAGAAGGAGGCCGAATTGCACGGCCTGGAAGGCGTCGACGTGTTCGAGCATTACATGCTGCGTCTCTCCCAGCGCGGCTGGGGCAAGTTCGTCACCGAGGCCATCGACCTCGATGCCGGTACCGCCCGCGTGCGCCTGGAGCACAGCGCCTTCGTTTATCAGCTCGGCAAGACGGGGCAGAAGGAGGAGTACATGTTCACCGGCTGGTTCGCCGGCGCCATGGACCAGATCCTCGCCGCCCGCGGCAGCGCCCTGCGCACCGTCGCCGAACAGACCCAGAGCGCCGCCGAGCCCGGCTGCGAGGTAGGCATCTTCACCGTTCAGCCGTTGGCCGACGCCCAGGGTTGAGGAGGTTTCCATGGCATTCGACGCGATCTTCGAGCCGATCCAGATCGGCAAGCTGACCATCCGCAATCGCGTGGTCAGCACCGCCCACGCCGAGGTGCATGCCACCGACGGCGGCATGACCACCGAGCGCTACGTCAAGTACTACGAGGAGAAGGCCAAGGGCGGCTGTGGCCTGTGCATCTGTGGCGGCTCCTCCGTCGTCTCCATCGACAGCCCCCAGGGCTGGTGGAGCTCGGTGAACCTGTCCACCGACCGTATCATCCCGTACTTCCAGAACCTCGCCGATGCCGTGCACAAGCACGGCGGCAAGATCATGATCCAGATCACCCACATGGGTCGGCGCTCGCGTTGGGACGGCTTCGACTGGCCGACCCTGGTGTCGCCCTCCGGCATTCGCGAGCCGGTGCACCGCTCCACCTGCAAGACCATCGAGGAGGAGGAGATCTGGCGCATCATCGGCGACTACGCCCAGGCCGCACGGCGGGCCAAGGAGGGCGGTCTTGACGGCGTCGAGCTCTCTGCGGTGCACCAGCACCTGATCGACCAGTTCTGGAGTCCGCGGGTCAACAAGCGTACCGACCAGTGGGGCGGCAGCTTCGAGAACCGCATGCGCTTCGGCATGGAGGTGCTCAAGGCGGTGCGTGCCGAGGTGGGCGACGACTTCGTCGTCGGCATGCGCATCTGCGGCGACGAGTTCCATCCGGACGGCCTGACCCATGAGGACATGAAGCAGATCGCCGTCTATTACGACGCCACCGGTCAGGTGGATTTCTTCGGCGTGATCGGCTCCGGCTGCGATACCCACAACACCCTGGCCAACGTCATTCCCAACATGTCCTTCCCGCCGGAGCCCTTCCTGCACTTGGCGGCGGGCATCAAGGAAGTGGTCAAGGTGCCGGTGATCCACGCCCAGAACATCAAGGATCCCAACCAGGCACAGCGTATCCTCGAAGGGGGCTACGTCGACCTGGTGGGCATGACCCGGGCGCACATCGCCGACCCGCACCTGATCGCCAAGATCAAGATGGGCCAGATCGACCAGATCAAGCAGTGCGTGGGCGCCAACTACTGCATCGACCGCCAGTATCAGGGCCTCGACGTGCTGTGCATCCAGAACGCCGCGACCTCGCGGGAGTACATGGGCCTGCCGCACATCATCGAGAAGACCGAGGGGCCGAAGCGCAAGGTGGTGGTAGTAGGCGGTGGCCCCGGCGGTATGGAAGCGGCTCGTGTCGCCGCCGAACGCGGCCACGACGTGACCCTGTTCGAAGCCGCGGATCAGCTCGGTGGCCAGATCACCATCGCCGCTCAGGCGCCGCAGCGTGACCAGATCGCCGGTATCACCCGCTGGTATCAGCTGGAGCTGGCACGCCTCAAGGTGGACCTGCGCCTCGGCACCCGCGCCGACGAGGCCACCATCGAGGACCTGCGCCCGGACGTCGTGGTATTGGCCACCGGCGGCCAGCCCTTCCTCAGCCAGTACCCGGAGTGGGGCTACTCGGAGAACCCCGAGGAGAGCCTGGTGGTCAGCACCTGGGACGTACTCTCCGGCAAGGTTGCGCCGGGCAAGAACGTGCTGATCTACGACTCCATCTGCGAGTTCTCCGGCGTTTCGGCGGCGGATTATCTGGCCGACAAGGGAGCCAAGGTCGAGATCGTCACCGACGACATCAAGCCCGGCGCGGCGGTGGGCGGCACCACCTTCCCGACCTACTACCGCAGTCTCTACGAGAAGGAGGTGATCATGACCTCCGACCTGATGCTGCACAAGGTCTACCGCGAGGGCGACGCCCTGGTGGCGGTGCTCGAGAACGAGTACACCGGTGCCATGGAGGAGCGGGTGGTCGATCAGGTGGTGGTGGAGAACGGCGTACGCCCGGACGAAGCGCTCTACTACGCGCTGAAGGAGCGCGCGCGCAACCGCGGCCAGGTTGATCTCGAGGCGCTTTACGCGGCCAAGGCGCAGCCCTCTTTGAGCGAGCAGGGCGAGGGGTACCTGCTGTTCCGCCTGGGCGACTGCACCGCGCCGCGCAATACGCATGCGGCGATTTACGACGCCCTGCGGCTGTGTAAAGACCTCTGAGTTGGCGAAAGCCACCAACGGTGAGGGGCGCCGGGGGCAGGCCGTCGCGAGGGTCATTTGCCATGGATGGCAAATGTAGCGCCCAGGGAAGGGTTCACAGCGCCCTCGCATAGGCCTGCCCCCGGCAAAGCCCCGGCACCAACGCTAACGCCAAAGCCAACGGCTTATGAGACGAGGTGAGCACCATGCTCGACACCCTCCTGCCGATACTGATTTTCTCCGCCCTGGCGCTGGCCGTGATCGGCGCCGTGCGGCGCATTCGCCTGTGGCGTCAGGGTCGACCCGCCCGGGTCGATCTGCTGCGCGGGCTCGCCGCCATGCCGCGGCGCTACCTGGTCGATCTGCACCACGTGGTGGCACGTGACAAGGTCATGTCCAACACTCACGTTGCCACCGCCGGCGGTTTCGTCGCGGCGGCCGTGTTGATGATCCTGGTACATGGCCTGGGGCTCGGCTCTTCAGAAAGAATGGGGCCAATCCTCGGCGGGCTGCTGCTGTTAGCCAGCGCCGCCATGTTCGTCGGCAGTTTGTTCGTCGCCAAACGGCGGCGCAACCCGCCGGCGCGGCTCTCCAAGGGGCCCTGGATGCGCCTGCCGAAGAGCCTGATGGCGTTCTCGGTGAGCGTGTTCCTGCTCACCCTGCCGACGCTGGGCATTCTGCCTGCCGGAACGGGCAGCGTGATCCTCGCCCTGGCGCTGGTCGCGGTGCTGGTGTGGGGCCTTGGCGAAATGTTCTTCGGCATGACCTGGGGCGGGCCGATGAAGCACGCCTTCGCCGGTGCCCTGCATCTGGCCTTCCATCGCCGCCCTGAGCGTTTTTCCACGAAGGGGGGCGAGGGCAACCGCTCCACCGGGCTCAAGGCGCTGAACCTGGACGACGCCAAGGCGCCGCTGGGCGTCGAGACGCCCAGCGACTTCACCTGGAACCAGCTGCTCGGCTTCGATGCCTGCGTGCAGTGCGGACGCTGCGAGGCGATGTGCCCGGCCTTCGCCGCCGGTCAGCCGCTCAACCCCAAGAAGCTGATCCAGGACATGGTCGTCGGCATGGCCGGCGGCAGCGATGCCCACTATGCCGGCTCGCCCTATCCGGGCAAGCCGGTGGGCGAGCATGCCGGCACTCCCCATGGCCCTATCGTTGCTCGTGAGGGGACCGCCCTTGTCGATGCCGAGACGCTGTGGTCGTGCACCACCTGTCGCGCCTGCGTCGAGGAGTGCCCGATGATGATCGAGCACGTCGATGCCATCGTCGACATGCGTCGCTTCCTGACCCTGGAACATGGCAATACCCCGGGCAAGGGCGCCGAGGTGCTCGACAACCTGATCGCCACCGACAACCCCGGCGGCTTCGATCCCGGCTCGCGCATGCACTGGGCGGCGGACCTCAACCTGCCCCTGATACGCGACCTGGGGCAGGTCGACGTGCTGCTGTGGCTGGGCGACGGGGTCTTCGACATGCGTAATCAGCGCACGCTCAGGGCGCTGGTGAAAGTGCTGCGTGCGGCCGGCGTCGATTTTGCCGTGCTCGGTAACGAGGAGCGCGACAGCGGCGACGTGGCGCGCCGCCTGGGCGACGAGGCGACCTTCCAGTCGCTGGCCAAGCGCAACATCGCAACGCTGTCGCAGTACCGCTTCCAGTGCATCGTCACCTGCGACCCGCACAGTTTCCATGTCCTCAAGAACGAGTACGGCGAGCTGGGCGGCCCTGATTTCAATGCAAACTGGGAGGTACGCCACCACAGTACCTACATCGCCGAGCTGTTCGAGGCGGGTCGGCTGCACTTCGCGCCCTGGAAGGGCGGCCGTGTCACCTATCACGACCCCTGCTACCTGGGCCGCTACAACGGCGAATACGAAGCCCCGCGCAACGTGCTCAAGGCGCTCGGCATCGAGGTCAAGGAGATGGAGCGCTCCGGGTTCCGCTCGCGCTGCTGCGGCGGTGGCGGCGGCGCGCCGATCACCGACATCCCCGGCAAGCAGCGGATTCCCGACATGCGCATGAACGACGTCAAGGAGACCGGCGCCGAGCTGGTGGCAGTAGGCTGCCCGCAGTGCACCGCCATGCTCGAGGGGGTGGTCGATGCCACCGCCGAGGTGCGCGACATCGCCGAGCTGGTGGCCGATGCCCTGGTGGAGCGCCACGCCGGCTCCGGTGGCGGCAGCGATAGTACCCGCGCCCCGCAGTCTGTCGCCGGTGCCCGCCCTGAGATGAAGGAGGTCACGTCATGAGCGAGATCGTTCGTCGCGATCCGCGCCGTGAGTGGATCGCCCGCAATCGCCTGCATCCCGATCACGAGCGGGTGCTGGCCGAGCTGGGCCAGAGTGCCGGGCCTGGCATGGCGGCGACGGAATGGATGGGCCCCAACGGCGTGATTCGCAAGAATCCCCATGCGGTCGGCTTCATCGGGCCCAACGGCATCAAGCGCATCGATCGCAGCGGTGTCCAGCAGGCTGCCGCAGCGGGACGTGGCGCCGGTGCCGGTCGCAAGGCCGCCGCCGACGAACGGCGGCAGATCACCATCGAGGCCCCGGACTTCCTGGTCGCGGTGGTACCGGACATGCCCGGCGGGCGTCTCTCCAGCCACGACCGCGACCTGCTGGGCCTGGCCCGGCAGCTGGCCGATGCCGATGGTGAGCGGCCGGGTGCTGTGGTGGCAGTGCTCTTCGGCCCTGCGGACCAGGCAGGTTTTGATGAAGCCGGCATCGATCGGCTGATCGTGCTGGATGGCGATGACATCGACGGCTACGCCCCTGAGGCACGCCTGGCGGCACTCACCGCCGTCGACGGCGAGTTTGCTCCGCGTCACTGGCTGCTGCCCGACTCCAAGCTGGGCGGCGCCGACCTGGGACGGCGCCTGGCGGCGCGCCTGGGCGAACGGCCAGCCGCCGGCATCTGGCAGGTCGAACGGGACGCTGCCTGCGCGCTGGGCTGGCGTTGTACCGGGCGCGGTGCTGCCGGTACCAGCGATATCCAGCGCGCTCTGCCGCGTGTGGTGCTGGCGCTGGCCGAATGCGCCGAGCCCGTTTCCGAGACCCGCCATGCGGTACAGCCGCTGGCCTTGTCGCAGCCGCTGCCGCCTCTGCTGGGGCGCATCGAGGATCTGGGGCAGGTGGCCGTCGACCCGGCCGGCGTGGCGCTCTCCGAGGCCGAGTTCATTCTCTCCGCCGGCAACGGCGTCAAGGACTGGGAGGGCTTCCACCAAGCCGCCAAGGTATTGGGCGCGACCGAAGGCGCCTCGCGGGTGGCGGTGGACGATGGCTTCATGCCGCGCCATCGCCAGGTGGGCGCCACCGGGACCTGGGTCACTGCGCGGGTCTACGTGGCGGTGGGCATCAGCGGTGCCATCCAGCACCTGCAGGGCATCCAGAGCTGCGACAAGGTAGTGGCCATCAACCTCGATCCGGGATGCGACATGATCAAGCGCGCCGACCTGGCGGTGATCGGCGACTCGGCAAAAATACTCGCGGCGCTGGTCGAGATGGTCCAACGGCAACGAGAGGAGAAGCGCGATGCGGCCTGAAGCGCAAAGAGAGGCGGTACTCGACGTGGCGGTGCTGGTCTCCGTGGGCCGCCATCCTGTGACCGGGCGCGCCCGGCGCGCCGATCAGGACGCCCGCGGCGTGGAGCTGGCCCTGTCTCTCGACAAGGCGCGTATCGCCCTGCTGCATGCCGGCGCGCTCGACGAGGAGAGCGAGAGTGCCATGCGCGGCTATCTGGGCATGGGCTTCCCCGCCTTGAGCCTGATCGAGCAGCTGCCCGGCGCCGACGTTATCCCCGCGCTGGTCGACAGCCTGAATGAATCACGGCCGCAACTGGTGATCGCCGGCGAGCGCGCCGAGCAGGGCGAAGGCTCCGGCATGCTGCCCTACCTGCTGGCCGAGCGTCTTGGTTGGCCGTTGGTCGGTGGCCTGGCCGCCGTGGAGAAGATCGAGAATGGCGTGGCCACCCTGCTCCAGGCTCTGCCCCGCGGCCAGCGTCGCCGGCTGCAGGTGCGGCTGCCGGCCATCGTCACCGTCGATGCCGCCGCCGCCGCGGCCCGCCAGAGTGCCTTCGGCCCGGCCCAGCGCGGTGAGATCGAGGCCGAGTCGGCAGCGGTCGAGTGGGACGAGGCTCAGCCGGAGTGGAACGTGACACCGGCTCGCAAGCGCCCCAAGCGGCTCAAGATCGTCAAGGCAGCCTCGGCTCGGGACCGTTTCAAGGCCGCCGCGGCCAAGGCCGAAGGCGGCAGTGGTCAGGTGTTGACCGACGTGACCCCGGAGCAGGGCGCCGAGGCGATCTTCAAGCTGCTCAAGGATGAGGGCGTTCTGCGCTAGCGTTCGATAATGCACCCACGTAAAGCACCAACCCCACGACGACCCCGGCCTTGGCCGGGGTCGTTGCGTTTGGGGCGCCGGTATTTTCGCGATGCTGGCAACACACACGATGAGCGGCACGCACGATGACATTGCTCCGGCGCTAGTTGCTTGCACCTGCTTGCGACACCGACCAACGGATTGGTCTCTTGGTGCTGCCTGCTGCCTGCTGCCTGCTGCCTGCTGCCTGCTGCCTGCTGCCTGCTGCCTACTGCCTGCTGCCTGCTGCCTGCTGCCTACTGAGTGCTTGGCTTGTGGCCTTCCCCAACGAGAAGACCCCGGCCAAGGCCGGGGTCGCATGGTTGCTTCTTGCGTGAGGTAGGTGGTGTATCAGGCCGGTTTGGCGACCGCCAATCCGCGCTGCTCTTCCCGCAGCCCCTTGACCAGGCAGTAGGCCATGCCCAGCAGCACCAGGGTGAAGGGCAGGCCGGTGGCCACGGCACCGGACTGCAGCGCACCCAGCACGGTGCTGCTGCCTGGGTGCCTTGCCGGAGTCGCCTTTGCTCACCGAAGTCGATCAGGGCAATTCAATTACGCCTTGACCTCAAAACGCAGATAATCCGCGAGCCGTTTCGACTCGTTGATTTCGTCATGGGGTACCAGCAAGTACTTCCAAGGCTTGGTGCCGATACTCGAAGCGTGATTGGAAGCATGCTCGCACCAGCGCATGGCGGCAGCGGCCTTGGCCTGAACTTCCTGGGTATTGACGTCGGCGCGTGCCTTGGTCTCCACCATGAGGATGGTCGTGTTCGTCTCAGCCACGAAGTCGGGGATGTATTCCGGCTGCTCGGTGCCGAGCTTGTAGTAGATCTGGAATTGTCCCTTCGCGGGCTTGAACCACTTCGTCGCGTCGCGCTCCAGGATGATGGCGAAGCGCCGCTCGGTGTCCGAATCGAACTTCTGCAGCGGATACAAGCAGCGCGCGAATCCGCCGAACAGCATCTGCTTGATGCGACTGGTTTCGGCCACGGTTTCCCGGAAGTGGTGGGCCGTCTGGCCTGCCGTGGCGGTGTAGTTGCACGGCTTGAGTTCGGTAAAGCCGCGACTGACCTGCACCTCGTACGCGGTCGCCTCTTCCCAGAAGTGGGCCATCATCTGCGCGTGGATCTCCCGTGCGATCAAACGGCGGTCACGGTCGAGGACGCTAATGGCCTCGTCCTCGGACAGATAGCTGCGCAAGTGCTGCACCATCTGTCCTGCAAGGTCGTAGAGGAGGTCGGCGTGGGTGAAGTAGTCGATGTCGTCGAAATCCACGAGGGCGTGGACGATGTAGTCCTCCGGGCGCTGCTCCTTTAGTCCAACTTCGGCGGCCAGAGTGTCCTGCGCGTTGGTGCGCAGGTTATGGATGACGATCTCGCGCTCACCCGGCTGGAGATGGAGCTGGCTCACATCTAGCTTGAAGGCGTGGAAGCCCGTCGTGACCTCGCCAGTCGGCACCACAGCGATGCGCGGGATGTCGATGGTCTGCTGCACCACGATTTCGGTGGTCTTCGCCACCACGGCAGACAAATCAAGTGCGGGGACTGACTCATCTACGCCCGCCAGCAATTCGCCTTGCAGCGGCTTCAGCCGTTCTGCCACTTCTGCGAGAATTTCCTTCTGCACTTCTGGTTTCAGCAGCGCGCTGCTGGTGGGCACTAGGTCGCGCTTGACCTCGTACTTGCCGATGACGTCCATAACCACACGTGCGGCTTGCTTTTCCCCCACCGTGGTGAATACCGGTTTGGGCACGGAGACTTCCGCCCCACTGTCAGTGACTGAAGCCCCCGTGACTACGATTGGTGCTTCCGTCAAACCGAGACGAGCTGCCGCCCCGGACTCGACCTGCACGCTTACCTTCTTGTCGTCGGCGCTCGGCGCATCGAGGATGACCTGCTTCAGACGAATCGGTGAGTCGCCGCGGTTGGCCTCGTCGATGATCTCCTGGAACTTGTCGTGTGCGACAATGTTCAAGCGATCCACCGACGCGACGCCCGTGCGTTTGCCGTAGGGTAGTCGCAGGCCACGCCCGATGGATTGCTCGATCAAGGTGCGGGCATTGGCGGCGCGCAGCGGTACAATGGTGTAGAGGTTGGTTACGTCCCAGCCTTCTTTCAGCATGTTGACGTGAATCACGATCTCGGTCGGTTCATCCACGCTTTCCACGGCCAATAGGCGCGTGACCATCTCCTCTTCCTTCGCACCGGTACGACTGGAATCGACCTGAATCACCTTGCCCTGGTAGCGCCCCTCGTAGAAGGCTTCCGACTCCAGAAGCGCCAAGAGTTGCGCCGCGTGTGTGGTATCGCGGGCGATAACGAGCATGAAGGGCTTGACTGGCTTGACGTCATTCTCGCGAGCGTAGGTGAGCAGCTCGACCTTGGTGGCCTCGTGCAGGCGCACGCCGTCTTCCAGCTTCGTCTTCTCGACCTCCTCGGGCGAGAGCGCCTTGGCGTCGAAGTTGCGCTGGGTGACCACGGCAGGCTCCTTGACGAAGCCATCCTCCATCGCTCGCGCCAGCGGGTAGTCCATCACCACGTTCTTGAACGGCACCGGCCCACGGCTGGACTCGACGAACGGCGTCGCTGTCACTTCCAGACCGAATAGCGGCTTGAGCTCGTTGATAGAGCGCACACCAGCGCTGGCCCGGTAACGGTGCGATTCGTCCATCAGCAGCACGAGGTCAGGTAGGTTCGCCAGGTGGTTGAAGTAGCTGTCTCCTAGCACTTCCTTCATTCGCTTAATGCGCGGCTCCTTGCCGCCGCGTACCTCAGAGTTGATCTTGGAGATGTTGAAGATGTTAATGCGCACGTCGTGAGCTAAGCCTAACGGCTGGTCATCCACCGCTGCGCCGGTTTGGTCGTAGTTGTCGCCGGTAATGATCAGAGGAGGTTGCTGCGCGAATTCGGCGATCCCCTTGAACACGTACTTAGGCGTGTTGCGCGTGAAGTCCGTGATGAGCTTGTTGTAGATCGTCAGGTTGGGCGCGAGCACGAAGAAGTTGTTGATGCCGTGCGCCAGATGCAAGTAGGCGATGAAGGCTCCCATCAGGCGTGTCTTGCCCACGCCGGTGGCCAGCGCGAAGCACAGCGATGGGAACTCGCGCTCGAAGTCCTCTAGCGTGCTGAATTCGGCCTTTAGTGTGGAGAGAATTGCTGAAACATCACGCTCGTGGCCCAAGAGTTCGGGCGCGGCATCGAGAGCGCGAACCAGATTGATGAGCGATTCCGCCTGGGGCGGACGAAGAGACAGACGACCGGTGACGGCGTGCAGGACACGGGCGTTCATTATTCGTTCTCCCCAAACAGGCCGCCCTGTCCCGCGTTGTCGAGGGCCGCTTTTCTGCTCTTAGTGTTCTTGACGCTATTGCTAGGGGCCGCAGGCTCGGCCTTCTCAATCTCTGCCATAGGCAGGTTGGTCACATTCAGGCTGTAGTCATCACGGCCCCAATGGCAGCGGGCCAGCACCATCTTCGGAATCTTCTTTAACGTCAGGTTTGGCCAGCGCTCTGCCGCACTGGACGCCGTGACTCCGTGGAAAGCGGTGCAGCACACCAGCAGGCTCCGCTCCTGGCCGACTTCATCAGCCAGGACTTGTAGCTGCTCAGCGGACAAGTTCTGCGTGGTGACATAGATGAAATCGCGCTCGCTGGAATGGCCATGCTGCCACCAGTGCGTTTCAGACGGTGCATAGGTGAAGCCCTCCAGTTTGGTCAATGCCTCGGCCAGCATCGCCGCGTTAAATTCCGGATTGATAACGGGGTTGCCCCAGCGGTCGTTAACGATCAGGCTAGGGGCAAGGCGGTAATAGCGGAAGCCGCCACCGCCTTCCCAGGCGACGCTTTCCGAGATGCCGCCCCTGTCCTCACCATCAATCACTTTCTTCAGGCGCGGGATGATGTGGGTGTGGCAGTGCTCGCCCAGCTCGACCATGATCCAGCGGCGGCCCATCTTGTGAGCGACGGCGCCGGTGGTGCCGGAGCCAGCGAAGGAGTCCAGAACGAGGTCTCCCGGATTTGTAGCAAGGGTGATGATTCGATGAGTGAGCCGCTCTGGTTTGGGCGTCTTAAATGGGTCACTCGGATTCAATGCTTGTTGCTCTCTATTGGCATCTTGGTTATGTCCCACTTCTTCATGAAGCCACACCGTAGTTGCTACTCGTCCTAGGCTTCTTAGCTGGGATAGAAATTTCTTGAAACGTGGAGTGCTGTTTGTTCCATCTTTTCCCCAATAGATCAAGTTTTCGGCAACATGCCGCTTGTGTGTCGCTTGGTCAAACGCCCACACTCGAGTTTTCTTTGGCCAAATTTCTTCGCCCGTATTCGGATTTGTGATTGCATAAAAAAGATTCGGGCGCTCGTCTACGCTCTTCGCACAAGTATAGTTGTCCGACATCCAAGGTCCTCTTGGGTCGTTATCTGGATTCTTATACAAAGAATTTTGCTCAGCAGTGCGAGGAAGCTTGTTTGGCCTCCAAACTTGCTTGCTTTTTGCGTAAATCAAAATGTGGTCATGACTGTCACTTAGCCATAGTGCATCATTCGCAGGGGCGTACTTCTTCTGCCAGACTGCGTTTGAGACGAAGTTGGCTCGACCGAAAATTTCATCACACATGACTTTCAGGTAATGCGCTTCGTTATCGTCAATGGTAATCCACAGCGAGCCGTCCTCCGACAGCAGTCGCCGGATGATCTCAAGGCGGTCACGCATCAGGCCCAGCCAAATGGAGTGCTCCAACCCGTCGTCATAGTGCTTAAACGCGCTGCCGGTGTTATATGGAGGGTCGATAAAAACGCATTTCACCCTGCCAGAGAACTCCTGCTCCAGCGTCTTGAGTGCCAGCAGGTTGTCGCCAAAAATCAGTCGGTTGTCGAAGATATCGTTGTCTGACACACGATGCTTGGCGTGATACGACTTCTCCGGATCTTGCAGCAGGATGCGCGGCTCCAGCTTGGGCCGCTTCTCCTTCCCAATCCAGGTGAGTTCTAGCTTTTGCTTGCTCATTGTCGTGTCACCTTAATTCTTGTGCAGGCCAAGCTTGTCGAACAGGATGCGGTTGCGGCGTTCAGCATCCTTGATAAGCTTGTCATACGAGAGGATTTCGATATACCCATTACCCGTTGCCAAGGGGGAGAAATAACCCTCATTGTCGGCAGTGCGGTGGTAACGCCCAAATACTTGGCGATGCAAGGACGGCGTTAGGTCTGCTATGAGGTAGCCGGTGTAGCGCAGGTTGGCGGGATTGATCTGGCGCCCGTCGACGTCCGTAACGCCGCCCTCGGCGATTTCTCGGAACCGCTGGATGACCTGGTCCGCGGGGTCTTTGTTGTAGTCGTCCCGTCCCGGTCGTTTGAACTCAATGATGACAACGCCACCTCCCGGCAAGTTGTCGGGCTCAGAGACTCCGATTGGGGTGTCATAAAAAATCGTGAAGATGTCTGGCTCCTTGCCAGATGTGTCTTCAAGCCCGGCGATACTCTTGAGCTTTTTGTCGGACGTGAGCAGCGTGTGATAGCACAGCCGCTCGTCAATCACCCAAAGGTTCTGTTGCTCGAAGAAAATTTCCTTCGAGGTCATGCCCATGGGGAAGATCATTTTGTGCAAGACCCTTTCAAGCGGGTACTTCTCGTCCGTGCGCTTTTTCTTGAGGCTGTTGTTCACCAAGTCAAGAATCGTTCGACGGTGTGCGATATAGGCAGCGAGCTGTGCCTTGCCGATTTCGTTGGCCTTCTCGGCAATTTCCTGAAACTTCTCTTGGTACTGTTCAAAGGTCTCGGTCTCGAACAAAGCGGCGACATGCTTTGCCTCTTTGCGGATGTCGTCCTCGATGGTGCGCTTCACATGCAGAAGCGCCTCGTCCAGCTTGTCTTCAGACAGGCCTGGCCGAATCTTTTGCTCGATCATCTCTTTGTAGCGAGGGTGCGTGAGCGCCCTGTACTCAGGGGCTTGCTCCACAAACTTCTCGATCTGGGCACGCTTTTCTTCGTTTGTTGACTTCAAGTCGTCCAGGAGCAGCGGTCGCAACGCCCCTGCGACACCCTGGTTCAGGGCGCGTCGGGAGACAAGGGTTTGCTCAAGCTCGGGCTCCTCATCGCTTTGGAAGGCGATGCGCGTGCGCTCTTGGTTGGCATGGTCGTCCAGGTATTCCCCGGTGACCAGCACAATCAAGGTGTACGGCGCTTGGTCTTCGTCAATCAGTTTTTCGGGAAGCTCTGGAAGCAGGTCCCGCAGCTTGCTTGTAGTGACTTCGCGCCCGTTCGCACACAAGTTGAGCTCGTGGCGCGAGCGTCCATCTCGGTGACGATATGCCTGCAAAGCAAATGTATGACCCGAAACCTCGAAGAACTGCTCTTGGATGTGCGCTAGCACTGTTGACTGAAACAGGGCCTGTAAGTCAATCGGAGCGTGTCCGGGAGACTCCAGAGTCATCGGAGGGCAGGAGCGGGCTGCAAACCGAATCAGAAAGTGTGCAATGATGCGTTCAGCGATGGTTTCGGGCTGGGTAGGCCACCCTGCCCGAAACTTGTCATCCATACTCCGCAAAGAGGTATGCGTGCCACATGCCTCTTTGACTTCTGATGTGGCGTCTGCACCTTTCAGTTCATCTTGGATGCTGAAGTCGAACTCGCGCAGCAAGGCCTTACCGTTGCGTTTGAAGACGCTGCGGATGTGTACGGATGAAAAGACCTTCAGGAAGGTGAACCGTCCGACACCTCGACCGCCGACCTTGACCTTTGAAAGCGTGTGCGCCTCTTGAAACGAAGCTAAGTTCTTGTCGTTGAAGCCAATGCCATCATCAATGACATCGAAGCCGTCCACGACCAGAGTCCCGTCCCCAGCTTGATGGGCAAGGTCGTTGGAGGCTACTAGTCGGATGCGAATCGAATGACTGCTGAAGCCGTCCTGATGTTCCTCAATTGCATCGACAGCATTCGAGATAGCCTCGTAAAGAGGCATCATTGCCTTGGCCTGGGAAAGCTCCAGTCGATCTACCAGGCCTTTGATGTTCGCTTGCACTATTGATTCCCTCCCTGACCCTGCTGCGCCAAGGCCGCCATCAAACGGCCTTTCACGGTTCGGCAGTCCGTTTTGTTCTCAAAGACGCTGCGTGCCTGCTTGTTCCACTGTACGCCCTGGACAGAACTCACAAGACGCTCGCAAACAAGATCGACCTCGCGCGAAATCGCTGTCAGTTCATCTTGAGTCAACGACAGCGTTGTCCCGTTCTGCAACTGAAGGCGGATGAAGATGACGTGTAGTACCAACCAGGCGCCGTGAGTGAGAATCTCCCGCGCGGGGAGTGTCCCCGCTGGCAAGCCGGCGGGATCTCCCTCGGCGATGGCACGGGCGCGGACTTTCTCTATGACCATTCGGCCGATTTGGACAATCCGCCACATTTGCTTTGCCGTAAGCGAGTCGGCGAAGAGTCGCTCGTACGACTGACGTAAGGGGTCCGTAGCTGATACCAATCCCACCCGCCCAAACAGTTTCTTTTTGTCGGCCTTGGCGGCGGTCACGTAGTCCTGCCAATCGTTCGTGGTTACGGTGCAAGCCAGAAACGGTGCGAGTTCACGTGCGCTAAAGCAGGTTGATGATAGCGGCGGATCGTCCTCCCCCTGCCTGACCAGATAGGTGACGCCAGCCATCTGCAAGGTCTGCTGCCACATAGTCTGCCGCTCATCAAGAGCGGCAAAGTCTTCTAGCTCTACGGCATTCTGGCGGTTGCGCGATTGGGTTACTTGATCACCAAAGCCATCAGGCGCGTTCTCAAGGCATACGAAAGTCGCCATGACTGCGGTGGGATGAGCATCGTAGTGGGCCAGTGGCTCGCGGGCGATCGCACCAACCGTCTGCGCACCGTTGATGATGGACAAGCCTCGAATGCGAAATGTCCCAGTCTGCCGATGCGGGTCGCGGGGATGCTGTTCTGTTATGGAGTCGCAGAGGAAGGTAACGCCATTATTGAAGTAGAAGAAGTGATGTGCTTCTTTTCGTAGTGTCTCGGTCAGCCCTACATTGACGGTGGTCGTGCCCTTAAACCGGCGAATGTTCCGATCTACTAGATATTCTTCGTGTGCCGCCCAAAGCTCGGCGAGCCGTTTGCCGTCCATGCGCCCGTAGAATGCTCGGTAGGGCTCTTGCGTGTGGCCGAAGTCTTTCAATTCGACTTCGGCTTCTATGGGCTGTGCCGAAACTCCGTCCAGATGCAGGTCGTGCAGGGTAGTGAGCCCATAAGCATGACACCGAAGAAAGCCCGGATTCGTGCCATTGAACGCGCGCTCCAAGTCGGCAAAGATGTCGCGCCGATCATCGGACACCGCCGTGCCGGAATAGGCCAACACGACTTTGATCCTGCAGACACCGCTGTTCAAGGCATTGGTGATTGCAGCTTGGCGGTTCTGCAGGGCGCCGTTGAAGCGGTGCCAGTGACCTTGCAGAAGGTCGGTTACGCCATCCCGAAACTTGGATACATCACCGAGTTCGGGCTCACCGGTGCCCGACTCTTTGTACTTGGATTGGACCAGCCAGATCGTTTGATCCGTTGAAATGAATACCGAATCGATACCATGATCCTGGCCACCATCGATGCTGGCGGCCACGGCCTCATCCAGACTGGCTCCAGCGTCTTCATGCAGGACGAATGCAGCGATTGCCTTGGATAGGTAGTTGCTTCGCCGCGACTCTGGGGTGTTTCCCGTTCCTACGATTCGGTTCGCGTAGTCCGCATCAAGTTTTTGGCACAGCAGATCGAGTTCGAGGGGGCGAGCGATAACTGTTGCCATCAGACTAGCTCCCACTCAACAGTGAACAGTGTGCGCTCCTCGACCTGCTGTTGGAGTTGCACCTCAAGCTGGCTGATCAAGTGATTGCGCTGCGCTTCGACTTCGTCCTGCCGGGCGAACAGCTCGCGGCGTAGCTTGCTGCGGTTGCCTTCCAGTTCTCGCTGCTTCTTCTGCCATGACAGCTTTTCTTCCAGCGTTGGCGAGGTCGCGGCGGTTCGGCGCACCTCCTTGATCTCGCGGTCGATCTCCTTGATTTCCTGCTCTAGACCGAGCTTCAGGTCGTCCGCCCAGGCATCCAGCTTCTGGACTTCCTGTTCGAAGTAGCCGAGGTTGCGCTCGTTGACGTCGCGCAGTAGTGCGGTCTTGCGTGCTTCCACATCGGCCAGCAGGGTGGCGTCAGGAGCGTTGAGCAGACTGGCTGCCTGCGTGGTCGCGGGCAGTCGCAGCAGTTTTTCCGGGTCTTCTTCCGCTAGCACTACGCCGTCGGTCGTGCCCGCGGCAACCAGCAAATGTTGCTCCTGGTTGCCGAGTGTCTCGACCGAGATCAGCTTCACGATGAGCCATCCGGCCTTGCCGCGATAGGCTTCAAGCGTACTGATCTTTGAACCGTAGGCGTTGTAGTCGAAGACGAGACGAGCTTTGTCGAGTGCCCGAGCCTTGGCCTGCTCAATGCTCCATCGCGCCAGCGGATGGTTGATGCGGTATAGATGCGCGTCGCCGGAGCGGCGGGGCAATTCGTAGCGTCCCAGCTCGATGCCCACTAGGTCGCTATGCTCGATTCCAGTCGGTATGCGGCGGAGATCGAAGCCGTCATCATCGAACGCGGCGCAATGGACCAGTTCGGCGCGGGTCAAGTCCATCAGCATCCGCTCGAAGCGGTTGCGTGCGTTGCGGCTGTCGTCGGCCCGCATGCGCAGCTTCTCCTGCACCTCCTCATCGAAGTTCTCAAGCAATACCTGGCGCGTCTTGACCATCGCCTCGTTGATCTCGCCAGAGAGGTCGAGCTGGAGTTGCTCGAAGCTGGACTTGATTTCCTCGGGCTCTCGGCAGTTCTGGTAGATCTCGGCGATACGCCGCTCGAAATCGACGCCGGAGCCGATGGCACCCAGCACTTCGTCGCTCGCCCCAAACACGCCCTCGAACAGTTGAAACTTCTGCGACAGCAGCTCATACACTCGTGCATCGGCTTCATTGCTGCGGTCGACGAAGTTAACCACCACCACGTCGTGCTTTTGACCGTAGCGGTGGCAGCGCCCAATGCGCTGCTCGATGCGCTGCGGGTTCCACGGCAGGTCGTAGTTGATGACGAGTGAGCAGAACTGGAGGTTGACGCCTTCTGCCCCGGCCTCGGTGGCAATCATGACCTTGCCGCGCTCCTTGAAGTGCTCGACCAGTGCCGCACGGGTGTCGGCGGCCTTGGAGCCGGTGATGTGGTCGGTGCCTTGGTGGCGCTTCAGCCAGTCCTTGTAGATCGCCTGCGCACGCTGGTCGCTATTGGTGCCGTTGAAAAGCACGATGCCGTCGCCGTATGGCGTATCAGCCAGTAAGTCGAGGAGGTATTCCTGCGTGCGCTTGGACTCGGTGAAGATGATGGCCTTCCGGGCCGCGCCCAACCGATCCAGTTCGGCGAAGGCGCGATCCAGCGCGGTGAGCAGCGCCTTGCCCTTGGCGTTGTCACGGATGTTGGTTGCCAGCGTTTTGAAGTGGCGCAGCTCCTCGATTTCCTGCGCGATGGCATCGCGTTCCATGAGGCTCGATGCTGCGACATCTGAGTCTTGGCCGCTCCACTCATCGGCGGTTTCGTCGAGCGACTCGTAATCCTCGTCGAGTTCATCGGCCAGATCGGGAGCCTCGGTGGCTTCGTCGAGCACACCCTGGAGGCGCTTGGCCATCGTCTCCAACGCGCCCGCAATCGCGTGCGTGCTGGAGGCGAGCAGTTTCCACAGCACAAGCGAAATCAGCTGGCGCTGCCCCTCGGGTAGGGCCTTGAGGTTGGGGCGGCGCAGGTAATCGGCGACGCGCTTGGAAAGTTCCTGCTCTTCGCTCGACGGGGTGAACTCCTCGACGATGGCCTTGCGCGCTGTGTATGACACGTAGGGCTGAACTTGTTTGCGCAGGGTGCGCTTGCAGATGGGGGCCAGCCGGTCACGCAGACTGTTGAAAGATTGCTCTCTACCGGTGAATTGTGAGCGGAAGCTATCAAGGTCACCGAACACGCGGTCATCGATAAAGCTGACCAACCCATAGAGTTCGAGTAATGAGTTCTGCAACGGCGTCGCGGTCAGGAGCACCTTGGAGTGAACGCCCGACAGCGCGTCCTTGAGGGTCTTGGCGATTACGTTGCTGGTCTTGTAGACGTTGCGCAGGCGGTGGGCTTCGTCGAGGACGACCAAGTCCCATTCAATACTTTTAACATCGTCAGCCTTCGCCTTCGCGAACTGATAGGAGCAGATGATTGGGCCGGTGGTGAACTGGAACGGGTTCCGCTGCTCCTGCTTGCGGATTGCATTGTAGCTTCTGGCTTCGAGGATCAGCCCTTGCAGGCCGAACTTGTCCTGCATCTCCTGGTGCCATTGCTTGCGCAGGTTTGCCGGAACGATGATGAGGATCTTCCGCCGCCGTTCGGCCCAGCGTTGGGAAAGAACCAAGCCGGCTTCAATGGTCTTCCCTAGACCAACCTCGTCGGCGAGGATCACGCCGCGTGAGAGGGGATTGCGGCAAGCGAAGAGCGCGGCCTCAACCTGGTGGGGATTCAGATCGACCTGCGAATCAACCAAAGTCGAAGCCAGCGACTCCACGGAGTCGCCCGCTGCACGCCTGGTTAGCAGCCAGGCGAAGTACTGGCTCTGGTGCGGCGTCAGAAGTTGCTGGGTCGTCAACGGCGATCCTCCCTCGTCCTTCCCCGAGCGTGATTTGCCGGCTGGCATGGTCCTGCTCACTCGGTTTTCGGCTTCGTTTTGTTGATGCTTTCGGCAATCCAGCAATCCAGGTCTGAGCGGCGAAAGCGCCAGGTGCCTCCGAGCTTGAACGCCGGAATTTCTCCTTTCTGGGCAAGGCGGTAGACTGTCCGTTTCCCGGCTTTTAGGTAGGCCGCGACCTCCTCAAGCGTGAGGATCTCGCTCTCGACTTCGCTCATCTGAAAACCATCTGGTTTGGTCTTTCGTGACTTGGAATTGCCAAGTTTGCTCAATTCTACCAAAGGGTGGAAGGCGCTAGCTAACAAGAAATCTACTAGACATTGCGCGAGCATCGGCTGGCGTGACCAATAACGGTCACGCCATAGTTCCCACTCCCAGCAGCGCAAAGCGAGTGCGTGCCACAGCATCGTGCCATCCGCATCAACGAATGGCACGATGGGGCGGACCAATCGCGGCACATCCGCATGGCCTTCGCTGGTCGTGTAGCCCCACCATCGCCGGCGCGGCCTCGCCTCGGAGCGTGAGCGGTTCGCTGCGCTCACGCGCCAGCTCGACCGGCCCGCTGGGTGACTTGTTCGAGGACACCACGGTGATGCGCCTGTCGTTGCGTTGGGGGGCGGTATTGGCGGAGATAGGCCGCACCCAGGGCAAGTGGCACACACGCCAGCTGCGCACCGGCGGCGGGCCTTGCATCGCTTGCGATAGCGATCCAACCGGTTGGTCTCTTGGAGCTTGGAGTTTGACTTATTGTCTTCCCCAACAAGAAGACCCCGGCCAAGGCCGGGGTCGCATGGTTGCTTCTTACGTGAGGTTGGCGGCGTATCAGGCCGGTTTGGCGACCGCCAGCCCGCGCTGCTCTTCCCGCAGCCCCTTGACCAGGCAGTAAGCCATGCCCAGCAGTACCAGGGTGAAGGGCAGCCCGGTGGCCACGGCGCCGGCCTGCAGGGCGCCCAGTGCGGTGCTGCCGCCGCCGTAGAGCAGGATACCGGCGATCACGCCTTCCAGAACCGCCCAGAACACGCGCTGGCCGCGGGGCGCATCGGTCTTGCCACCGGCGGTGATGTTGTCGATCACCAGCGAGCCGGAATCCGACGAGGTGATGAAGAAGATCAGCACCAGCAGGATCGCCAGACTGGAGGTCAGGGTGGTCAACGGCAGGTGCTCGAGCATCTGGAACATCGCCAGCGAGACGTCGCTGATGCCGTCGGCCAGGGCGCCCACACCGGCCGCCGACTGAGTCAGGGCGGTGCCGCCGAAGGCGCTCATCCACACCAGCGTGACCAGGGTCGGCACCAGCAGCACGGCGATCAGGAACTCACGTACCGTACGCCCGCGGGAGACCCGCGCGATGAACATGCCGACGAAGGGCGACCAGGAGATCCACCAGGCCCAGTAGAACACGGTCCAGCCGTGGTACCAGGTGGTGTCGTCGCGACCGATCCAGTTGGAGAGCGGCACGACGTGGCTGACGTAGGCGAAGGTGGTGTGCCACAGGTTGTTGACGAACAGCAGCACGCCGCCGGTCACCAGCACGAAGGTGAGCAGGCCCAGGGCGAGCATCATGTTGATCTTGGAGAACAGCTTCACGCCGCCGTCGATGCCGCGCCACACCGAGAACAGTGCCACGGCGGTGACCACCACGATGATCGCCAGTTGGGTGCCGATGGTATTGGGCACGCCCCACAGGTAGTTGAGGCCGCCGGCCGCCTGGGAGGCACCGAAGCCCAGTGAAGTGGCCAGACCGAAGATGGTGGCCAGTACCGCGACGATGTCGATGATGTGGCCGAACCAGCCGCGTACCCGCTCACCGAGGATCGGCGTGAAGGCCGAGCGCAGAGTCAGCGGCAGGCCGCGATTGTAGGCGAAGAAGGCCAGCGACAGCCCCACCACGCCGTAGATCGCCCAGGGGTGCAGGCCCCAGTGGAACATGGTGGCGCCGATGGCCGCGCTGGCGCCGGCCGGGGAGTGCGCTTCGGCGTTGAGCGGGGTGCCGTACCAGTCGGTGTAGTAAGCCACCGGTTCGGCCACGCTCCAGAACATCAGGCCGATGCCCATACCCGCGGCGAACAGCATGGCGAACCAGGAGGTGGTCGAGTACTCCGGGCGGGCCTGACTGCCGCCCAGGCGGATGCGCCCCAGCGGCAGGACGATCAGCGTCAGGCACAACAGCACGAAGAGGTTGCCGGCAATCATGAACAGCCAGTCGAAGTGCTCGATGGAGAAGCCACGGGCCGCAGTGAGATGGCTGTTGGCGGCATCGGGATAGATCAGGGCGTAGAGGATGAAGGCCAGGATGGCCAGGGCCGAGAGTGGGAACACGGGATGGTGGAAGTCCATCCCCAGCACCTGGGCGTTGTCCTGCCCGGGTTTGAGGATTGGCACATCGTCATGCTTCATGGGGATTCCTCGCATGTTGTTGTTGGCATCCGCAAGCGCCGTGCGCTCCCGGGCGAATCATTGTTGGGCCAGGGCGGCGAGGGGTATGTCGTGAAAGCGACCTCCAGCTATCCGTTGGCTCATTGCCGCGGCGACGTGTCTCGCGCAGGCAAGTGGAGGTCTCTGTGGGGCAAGTGCCACTTGGTGGAGGGCATAGGCTGAAGCGGCGGAATGTGCCGCCCCATGACAACAACGCACTGGAGCCAGCCATGAGCCAAGCCAACCGAGGAGTCGTCTACAAGGGCCCGGGTAAGGTCGATGTCGAATCCATCCCCTATCCGGAACTCGCCCTTGGCAATCGCAAGTGCGACCACGGCGTGATCCTGAAGGTGGTCACCACCAATATCTGCGGCAGCGACCAGCACATGGTGCGCGGTCGTACCACCGCGCCCTCCGGCCTGGTGCTGGGTCACGAGATCACTGGCCTGGTGGTCGAGTGCGGGCGCGACGTCGAATTCATCAAGCCGGGCGACCTGGTCTCGGTGCCCTTCAACATCGCCTGCGGGCGCTGCCGTAACTGCAAGGAAGGCCGCACCGGGATCTGTCTCAACGTCAACCCGGCGCGCCCCGGTGCCGCCTATGGCTATGTCGACATGGGCGGCTGGGTCGGTGGCCAGACGGAATACGTCATGGTGCCCTACGCCGACTTCAACCTGCTGAAGTTCCCCGACACCGACCAGGCCATGGAAAAGATCCGTGACCTGACCCTGCTCTCGGACATCTTCCCCACCGGCTTTCACGGCTGCGTGACGGCCGGCGTCGGTCCGGGCAGCACCGTCTATATCGCCGGAGCCGGCCCGGTGGGCCTGGCGGCGGCGGTCTCGGCTCAGCTGCTTGGTGCGGCCTGTGTGATCGTCGGCGACATGATCGAGGAACGCCTGGCCCAGGCGCGCAGCTTCGGCTGTGAAACCATCGACCTGACCCAGGACGGCGACATGGCCGACAAGCTCGAGGCGATCCTCGGCGAGCGCGAAGTCGATGCCTTCGTCGACTGCGTCGGCTTCGAGGCCCATGCCTGTGGCTGCAACCACGGCAAGGAAGCGCCGGCCACCGTGCTCAACTCGGCGATGCAGATGACCCGTGCCGGCGGCCAGATCGGCATCCCGGGCCTCTACGTGACCGAGGATCCGGGTGCCGTGGACGACGCCGCCAAGCAGGGTGCACTGAGCATGCGCTTCGGCCTCGGCTGGGCCAAGTCTCACTCCTTCCATACCGGCCAGTGCCCGGTAATGAAGTATCACCGCCCGCTGATGCAGGCGATCCTGTTCGAGAAGGTCAAGATCGCCGACGCGGTCAACGTGCAGATAATCTCGCTCGATCAGGCACCACAGGGCTATGCCGATTTCGACGGTGGTGCGGCCAAGAAATTCGTCATCGATCCCCACGGCAGCGTAGCTGCGTAAGTAAGCTTGGTGACGTAAGGAGTAACCCGAGCTGGCCGACGCCGCACCTTGTAAGCGGCGCGACCAGCCATTTTCGTTATTCGACCCATGCGCAGCGTGGCCGCCTGACGGCCGAGCGGGTAATCTAGAGGAGCGAACGACGGTAGCGGGAGGTGGAGAGATGATGTACGCCGACTTGATCGATGCGGAGGACTTCCGTCAGCGCCTGGTGGCGCTGGGCATCGACCTGCCTGCCGATGCCGACCCCGACACCTGCGCCCGGCTTGTCGCCCAGCGGCAGGCCGAGTCGGAGGTGCCCGGTCTGGAGGCGCTGGTCGCCGAGCTGGAGGCGCAGACCGGCGTCATGCTGCCCGAGGTGCGCGAAGCGCTGGTGAATCATCTGCGGCCAATCGCGGGTTAGCCATCGGCACGCGCCCGCAACACTGTCGGCTTTTGTTCGAACCCGAGTGAAACAAATCGCCCCCGGCCTTGGCCGGGGGCGATTTCTTTCACATCACGAGGAGTAGGTGGGGCCTAGCCCTTCACCACCTGCAGGTGAGGGGCGCTGTGGCCCAGGTTCTCCTGCATCCGCTCGCTGTACCAGTCGATGAAGTCGATCACGCCGAACTCGTAGGTCTCGGAGTAGGGGCCCGGCTGGTAAGCCTTGGAGTTGATGCCGCGCTGGTTCTCCTCGGCCAGGCGCTTGTCCTGGGCGTTGGTGGCGTCCCATACCCGGCGCATCTCCTCGGGCTTGTAGTCGACGCCCTCCACGGCATCCTTGTGCACCAGCCACTTGGTGGTCACCAGGGTCTCCTGCGGGCCCAGCGGCAGCACGCGGAACACGATGGCGTGGTCACCCATGAAGTGGTTCCAGGAGTTGGGCAGGTGCAGGATGCGCAGCGAGCCCATGTCGGGGCTGGTCAGGCGGCCCATCAGCTTGCTGCAGGCCGGCTTGCCGTCCATGGTCATCGAGACCACGCCATCCAGCAGCGGGGTGCGGGTCAACCGGTTGCGCTTGCCGAAGCGCTTGAGCTGCCAGGGGATCTGCTGCTCGTCCCAGTCCGACTGCTTCTGCGCCACCAATGCCTTGTAGGCGGGCGTGGCACGGGGATCGTCGGTGTCGTCGAACTCCTGCAGCGAGTTGAGCAGCTCAGGGTGGGAACCGTTGCAGTGATAGCACTCGCGATTGTTCTCGAGTACCAGCTTCCAGTTGGCCTGCTCGACGATGTTCGACTCCACGGCGACCTTGAGGTTGCCCATCTCGTAGGGTTCGAGATAGTGCTCCAGAGTGAGCAGGAAATCGTCGAGGGCGGGCGGCTGCTCGGCCAGGCTGATGAAGATGAAACCGCCGCCGGTGCGCACGTGGATCGGCTTGAGGCCATAGGCGGAAAGGTCGAAGTTCTCGCCCATGTCGCTGCCGGCGAACAGCAGGCGGCCGTCGAGCTCGTAGGTCCACTGATGGTAGGGGCAGACCAGCTTGGCCACCTTGCCCTTGTCGCTGACGCACAGCCGTGAGCCGCGGTGACGGCAGACGTTATGGAAAGCATGGATGGAACCGCCGTCGCCGCGTACCAGGATCACCGGGTTGTCGCCGACCTGCAGGGTCATGTAATTGCCCTTGGCGGGAATCTCGCAGGTCATGCCGGCGAACAGCCACTCCTTGCCGAAGATTTCCTGCATGTCCAGGGCGAACAGGCGGGCATCGTTGTAGAACGCCTGGGGCAGCGAGAAGTTGCGCTCGCGCTCGGCGAGCATCGCGACGACGGCTTCACGCGCCGGGTCCAGGGGATCGTCCAGAGTGGTGGGTGAGATCGGATCCATGGAGAGACATCCTCATTGCTGGCCGCGGTGGCGGCATCGGTCGAATTGTTGGTTTTCGCCAGGGAGCGGCATGGTAATTGTCTTGGGTGCCGAGTACGAATACGGCGAGTGTGGATCAGCCTCAGGTCGTTCAGTTGTCTGCTGACGACCCGAAAGCGTTCAGTCGCGACCAGTGGGTGCAGAAAAATCCCCCCAAGTGGAAGCCAGGGGTACGTTCGTGTCGCAGTCAGGCAAGTCGAGGGCTTGCCGGCTGACGCAGAATTCGATCAACGGCAGGCGGTGTTCCGCAGTCGGAGCCTTCCACGCTGATCAATGCCAGGCGACTCGACATGACCATGAACTTTCTCAACCCCGTCACGACCCAGACCTGGACCAACGGCCGCCACATGGTGCGTTGCGTCAAGGTGATCCAGGAAACCTGGGACGTTCGTACCTTCTGCTTCATGGCCGAGCAGCCGGTGCTGTTCTTCTTCAAGCCGGGGCAGTTCGTGACCCTGGAGCTGGAGATCGAAGGCGAACCGATCATGCGCTCCTACACCATCTCCAGCTCGCCGTCGATTCCCTACAGTTTCTCGATCACCGTCAAGCGGGTGCCTGGCGGCAGGGTGTCGAACTGGCTACACGACAACCTGAAGGTCGGCGACGAACTGGCGGTGCATGGCCCGGTGGGCAATTTCAATTCGATCGATTTTCCTGCCGACAAGGTGCTGTTCCTCTCCGGCGGCGTGGGTATCACACCGCTGATGTCGATGACACGCTGGTTCTTCGACACGAACGCCAACGTCGACGTCGAGTTCATCCACAGTGCACGTGCCCCCCGCGATGTCATCTACCATCGCGAGCTGGTGCACATGTTCTCGCGGATTCCTGAATTCAAGCTGCATATCGTCTGCGAGAAAAAGGACGACGTCGGCGAGGCCTGGGCCGGCTATCGCGGGTATTTGACCCAGCCGATGCTCGAGCTGATGGCGCCCGACTACCTCGAGCGGGAGATCTTCTGTTGCGGCCCTACGCCGTACATGAACGCGATCAAGCGCATTCTGCGCGATAACGGCTTCGACATGAGCCGCTACCATGAGGAATCCTTCGGCGCCACGCCGCTCGATGTGCGCGAGGAGGTGCTGGAGCTGGCCGAGCAAGCCGAGGCCGAGGCCGAGGAGATCGATTACGCCGACATGCTCAGCGTCGAGTTCGTCGGCTCGGGCAAGAGCGTACGCATTCAGCCGGGCGAGACGGTGCATGCCGCGGCGGCCAAGCTGGGGCTGCACATTCCCAAGGCTTGCGGTATGGGAATCTGCGGCACCTGCCGGGTGGGGCTCAAGTCAGGTGAAGTGGACATGGAGCACAACGGCGGCATCACCGACGAGGACGTGGCAGAGGGCTACATCCTCTCCTGCTGCAGCAAGCCCCGGGGCAACGTGGTGGTCGACTACTGACGACGGCAACGGCGAGGCTCAGCCGTGCTGGGCCTCGCCAAACAGCTCGTCGACGCCGCACACCTCGCCGCAGCGGTCCAGCGAATAGCCGGGAAGCTCGCGGACGGCCGCCTGGAACGGTTGGCTGCGGATCATCTCGAGCAGGTGCACGACGCTGGGGTCGGCCAGACTCCGGCGCTGACACAGCAGCAGGTAGTGCTCGGTGGCCAGCGGCAGGAAATCCAGGCCGAACTGGCGCGCAGCGGCCTCGACGCCGAAGCCGACGTCGGCCATGCCGGCGGCGATGTAGGCGGCCACGGCGGAGTGGGTGTACTCCTCCAGTTCGAAGCCGCGGATACGCTGTGACGAGAGGCCAGCCTCCCGCAGCAGGATGTCGAGCAGTGCCCGGGTGCCGGAGGCCTGCTGGCGGTTGATGAAGCGTACGTCTTCGCGCACCAGATCGGCCAGGCCGGTCAGGCCCCTGGGATTGCCCGGCGCGAGCATCAGCCCCTGACAGCGGGTGATGAAGCGAATGATGCTGTGACTGCGTGGCCGCAGCTGACGGCGGTAGCCCTGCATCAGCGGGCCCCGGGTCGCCGAGGTCGGCATGTGGTAGCCGGCCACGTCGCAGGCGCCTCGATTCAGCGCTGACAGCGCCTCCTGGGGGCTGCAGTACTGCAGATCGAGCTGAAAGTCGCTTGCGAACCTGGGCAGTAGCGCCACTGCATAGCCGTGGCTGGCGTGCATGCGCAGCACCGGTTCGACACCCTCGAACAGCTGCTGCAGCTCGAGATTGAGCTCCGAGCCGAGGCTCTCCAGCTGCGGTCCGAGCCGGGCGGCCACCCGCTGGCGTGCCCACAGCAGCTTGTCGCCCAGCGGGGTGAGCCGTGCGCCACGGCCCTTCTGCATCTCCACCAGGGCAGCACCGAAGAAGGTGGCCCATTTATTCAGCAGGTTCCAGGCATGGCGGTAGGAGATACCGGCCTCGGCAGCAGCCTCGGTCAGCTTGCCGCTGCGATGGATGCCCTGCAGCAGCCCGAACAGCTGCGGATCCAGGCGGTTGCCGGCCTCGTCGGTGAAGGACCAGGCAGGTTCGATTTTAATGCGTTTCATATGATGTGTTTTTCATATTTCGTAACCCAAGCAGGACTGCTACCTTCACAAATACGCACTATCAATGATGCTACGGGCACCTTATCCAATATATGCACTGTAGTACATAAACAAGTGGTACATAACTAGACCGTAACCAGCAGCTCCGAACGTACCGACGCAAGACGCCAGAAGATGCGCTCCATACGTTCGCCTCGAGGCCAGGCCATGCTCAATAGCCCATTCCCTTCATGGACGCCCCAACTGATTCAGGACGAGATCGACGCCCTGAAGCACAAGCCCGGCGCTCTGCTCCCCATCCTGCACGCGATTCAGGACCGCTGCGGCTACGTGCCGCGCGAGGCGGTGCCGCTCATCGCCGAATCGCTGCAGCTCACCCGGGCCGAGGTGCACGGCGTGATCAGTTTCTACCATCATTTCCGCACCACGCCGCCGGGGCGCCACGTGGTGCAGATCTGTCGCGCCGAGGCGTGCCAGGCGCGGGGCTCACGGGCGCTGGAAATGCACGCGCGGGACACCCTGGGGATCGACTACCACCAGACCACCGCCGACCGCGAGATCACGCTGGAGCCGGTCTACTGCCTGGGCAACTGCGCCTGCGGTCCGTCGCTGCGCGTCGACGATCGCATCCTGGCCCGGGTCACCCCCGAGCGCTTCGACCGGCTGGTCGATGAACTGACCACCCAAGTGCTGAAGGTGAGCTGATGACCACGAGACTCTTCGTTCCCCGCGAGACCACCGCGCTGGCGCTGGGCGCCGACGAGGTCGCCCAGCGCATCGAGGCCGAGGCCGAGGCCCGTGGCGTCGAGATCGAACTGGTGCGCAACGGCTCCCGCGGGCTGTTCTGGCTGGAGCCGCTGGTCGAGGTCGAGACCGCCGCCGGGCGCATCGCCTACGGGCCGGTGGCCCCCGAGGACGTGGCCGGGCTGTTCGAGGCCGGTTTGCTCACAGGCGACGAGGCATCGTCGCTGTGCCAGGGGCCGGCCGAGGAAATTCCCTATCTTCAGGCCCAGCAGCGTCTGACCTTTTCGCGCATCGGCGTCACCGACCCGCTGTCGCTGGAGGACTATTGCGCCCACGACGGCTTCCGCGGCCTGCGCCGGGCGCTTGGCCTCGCTCCCCAGGCCATCGTCGACGAGGTCAAGACCTCCGGTCTGCGCGGTCGCGGCGGGGCGGCGTTCCCCACCGGCATCAAGTGGCAGACCGTGCTCGACGCCCCCGCCGCGCAGAAGTACATCGTCTGCAACGCCGACGAGGGCGACTCCGGCACCTTCGCCGACCGCCTGGTGATGGAGTGCGATCCCTATCTGCTGATCGAGGGCATGGCCATCGCCGGCCTCGCCGTTGGCGCCACCCAAGGCTACGTCTACCTGCGCTCGGAGTATCCGCTGGCCCAGGAGATCTTCAATGAGGCCATCGCCCGCGCCGAGGCTGCCGGCTATCTCGGTGGCGACATCCTCGGCAGCGGCCGGACGTTCCACCTCGAGGTGCGTCTGGGGGCCGGCGCCTACATCTGCGGCGAAGAGACCTCGCTGCTCGAAAGCCTCGAAGGCAAGCGCGGCATGGTGCGCTTCAAGCCGCCGCTGCCGGCCATCGAAGGCCTGTTCGGTCAGCCCACCGTGGTCAACAACGTGCTGTCGCTGGCGGCGGTGCCCTTCATTCTCAGCGACGGCGGGCAGGCGTACGCCGACTACGGCATGGGCCGTTCGCGGGGCACCCTGGCGCTGCAACTGGCCGGCAACGTCCAGCGCGGCGGGCTGGTGGAGCTCGCCTTCGGCACCACTCTGCGCCAGTTGATGGAGGCGTTCGGCGGCGGCACCTTCAGCGGACGACCGCTGCGTGCGGTGCAGGTGGGCGGCCCGCTGGGCGCCTATCTGCCCGACAGCCAGTGGGACCTGCCGCTCGACTACGAGGCCTTCGCCGAGGTCGGCGCGGTACTCGGCCACGGCGGCGTGGTGATGTTCGACGACACGGTGGACATGGCCGAGCAGGCGCGCTTCGCCATGGAGTTCTGCACGGTGGAGTCGTGCGGCAAGTGCACCCCTTGCCGCATCGGATCGGTGCGCGGCGTCGAGGTGATCGACCGCATCCGTGCCGGTGAGCGTCGCGAGGCCAATCTCGTACTGCTCGCCGACCTGTGCGAGACCATGGTGGACGGCTCACTCTGTGCCATGGGCGGCATGACGCCGTTCCCCGTGCAGAGCGTGATGAAACACTTTCCCGACGATCTGCAGCGCGACGCGCAGCCGCATTGAGCGGGAGGAGGCCCGATATGTTGAACTATTACGATCCCAAGCAGACGTCCGTTCCCCAGCACTTCTTGCCGGAGCGCGACTACGGCACCCCGGCGCGGCTCTCCGAGACGCTGGTCAGCCTCGAGATCGACGGCGTCGCGATCACCGTGCCCGAAGGCACCTCGGTGCTGCGCGCAGCGGCGCTGGCCGACATCAACATTCCCAAGCTGTGCGCCTCGGACAACCTCGAGGCGTTCGGCTCCTGCCGCCTGTGCGCGGTGCAGATCGAGGGCAGGCGCGGCCTGCCGGCCTCCTGCACCACGCCGGTTGCGGCCGGCATGAAGGTGACCACCCAGAACGCGCGTCTGGCCAAGCTGCGGCGCAACGTGATGGAGCTCTACATCTCCGATCACCCTCTGGACTGCCTGACCTGCCCGGCCAACGGCAACTGCGAACTGCAGGACATGGCCGGTGCGGTGGGGCTGCGCGAGGTGCGCTACGGCTTCGACGGTGAGAATCACCTGGACGCCGAAACCGACGACTCCAACCCCTACTTCAGCTTCGACCCCAGCAAGTGCATCGTCTGCTCGCGCTGCGTGCGCGCCTGTGAAGAGGTACAGGGCACCTTCGCCCTGACCATCGAGGGGCGTGGCTTCGAGTCCAAGGTCGCCGCCGGCCAGAGCGAGGCGTTCATGGATTCCGAGTGCGTCTCCTGCGGCGCCTGCGTGCAGGCCTGCCCGACCTCGACGCTGATGGAAAAATCGGTGATCGAGCAGGGCCAGCCGGAGCACAGCGTGGTGACCACCTGCGCCTACTGCGGCGTGGGCTGCTCGTTCAAGGCCGAGATGCAGGGCGACCGGGTGGTGCGCATGGTGCCGTACAAGGGCGGCGACGCCAACCACGGCCACTCTTGCGTCAAGGGTCGCTTCGCCTTCGGCTACGCCACCCACCCCGACCGCCTGAAGACGCCGATGATTCGCGAGTCGATCGACCAGCCCTGGCGCGAGGTGAGCTGGGAGGAGGCGATTGCCTTCGCCGCGCAGCGGCTCAAGGCGATCCAGGCCAAGTACGGCCGCGAAAGCATCGGCGGCATTACCTCGTCGCGCTGCACCAACGAGGAGACCTACCTGGTGCAGAAGCTGGTGCGTGCGGCCTTCCGCAACAACAACACCGACACCTGTGCCCGGGTGTGTCACTCGCCCACCGGCTACGGCCTCAAGACGACGCTGGGCGAGTCCGCCGGCACCCAGACCTTCGACTCGGTGATGAAAGCCGACGTGATCGTGGTCATCGGCGCCAACCCCACCGACGCCCACCCGGTGTTCGCCTCACAGATGCGCCGCCGCCTGCGCCAGGGCGCCGAGCTGATCGTCGTCGACCCGCGCCGCATCGACCTGCTCAAGACGCCGCACCATCGCGGTGCCCAGCACCTCGCCCTGCGCCCCGGCACCAACGTGGCGATGATCAACGCCATGGCTCACGTGGTGATGAGCGAAGGGCTCGAGGACCGCGAGTTCATCGCCAAGCGCTGCGACGCGGCGGGCTATCAGGCCTGGCGCGAGTTCATCCTCGACCCGCGCCATGCGCCGGAGAACGTCGAGGCGATCACCGGGGTGCCCGCCGAGCAGGTGCGCCGCGCCGCGCGCACCTATGCCCAGGCGCCCAACGGCGCGATCTACTACGGCCTCGGCGTCACCGAGCACAGCCAGGGCTCGAGCATGGTGATGGGCATCGCCAACCTGGCCATGGCCACCGGCAACATCGGCCGCGAAGGGGTGGGCGTCAACCCGCTGCGCGGGCAGAACAACGTCCAGGGCTCCTGCGACATGGGCTCCTTCCCCCACGAGCTGCCGGGCTACCAGCACGTCGGCGACCCCGCCGTGCGTGAGCGCTTCGAGGCGGCCTGGGGTGTGCCCATCGACGACGAGCCGGGGCTGCGCATCCCCAACATGTTCGATGCCGCCGTGGCCGGCGAATTCAAGGCCCTCTACGTGCAGGGCGAGGACATCGCCCAGTCCGACCCCAATACCCAGCACGTCGAGCAGGCGCTGCGCTCGCTGGAGTGCCTGATCGTGCAGGACATCTTCCTCAACGAGACGGCCAAGTTCGCCCACGTGCTGCTGCCGGGCTCCTCGTTCCTGGAGAAGGACGGCACCTTCACCAACGCCGAGCGCCGTATCAACCGGGTGCGCAAGGTGATGCCGCCGCTGGCCGGCAAGCAGGACTGGGAAGTGACCGTGGATCTGGCCAATGCGCTGGGCTATCCCATGCATTACGACCATCCGTCGCAGATCATGGACGAGATCGCCGGCCTCACGCCGAGCTTCACCGGGGTCAGCTACGCGCGGCTCGATGAGTTGGGCAGCATCCAGTGGCCGTGCAACGAGGTCCACCCCAAGGGCACCCCGACCATGCACATCGAGAATTTCCCCATCGGCCTCGGCCAGTTCGCCATCACCGACTACGTGGCGAGCGACGAGCTCAGCAACCGCCGCTTCCCGCTGCTGCTGACGACCGGGCGTATCCTCTCCCAGTACAACGTCGGCGCCCAGACCCGGCGTACCCACAACCAGGCCTGGCACGACGAGGACGTGCTCGAACTGCACCCCGCCGATGCCGAGCTGCGCGGCGTGCGCGACGGCGACTGGGTCGGTATCACCAGCCGTGCCGGCCAGACGGTGCTGCGCGCGCGGATCAGCGACCGCATGCCGCCGGGGGTGGTCTACACTACCTTCCACCATCCGGGCAGCGGGGCCAACGTGATCACCACCGACAGCTCCGACTGGGCAACCAACTGTCCGGAGTACAAGGTGACCGCCGTACAGGTCGAGAAGGTCAGCCAGCCGTCCGCCTGGCAGCGCCAGTTCCAGACCTTCGACCGGCTGCAGCTCGAGCTGCTGCGCGGTGGGAACAAAGACGAAGCGGGCGAGGCTCTCAGCGGAGCGCGTGAATGAGTGACGACCACAGCCGCTGCCGGGTTCCGGTGGACGTGCGTCGGGCCGGCAGCGCCGAGCGGCTGGAGGACAGCGTCGCCGTGGAGACGGCGGTGGCGCTGGTCTACAACGGCATCTCACATGCCGTGATGATGGCCACGCCGGACGATCTCGACGACTTCGCCCTCGGCTTCAGCCTCACCGAGGGCATCCTGCACACGCCGGATGAGCTCTACGGCATCGAGGTGCGGGAGGAGTCCGCAGGGATCGCCGTGCATCTGGAGATCGCCACTCAGCGCTTCATGGAGCTCAAGCAGCGCCGCCGCAGTCTGGCCGGTCGTACCGGCTGTGGGCTGTGCGGCACCGAGTCGCTGGAGCAGGCGATCCGTCCCATCGGCCGGGTGGCAGCGCCGGCCGTTGACGACGCTGCCATTCAGCAGGCACTGGAGGCGCTGAAGTGGCACCAGCCGCTGCAGCGCGAAACCGGCGCCACCCACGGCGCCGCCTGGTGCGACCTCGGCGGGCAGATCCAACTGGCACGCGAGGACGTCGGTCGCCACAACGCCCTGGACAAGCTGATCGGCGCCATGCTGAGTCGTCGTCTATCGGTGGGGGACGGCTTTGCGCTGGTCTCCAGCCGGGCCAGCTACGAGATGGTGCAGAAGTGCGCCAGCGCGGGCATCGGCTGCCTCGTCGCCGTATCGGCTCCCACCTCGCTCGCCATCGAGCAGGCGCGCCAGGCTGGCCTGCTGCTGGTCGGCTTCGCCCGCACGGGGCGCCACGTCATTTATCATCAGCCGGTACGCGAAGCCGTGCCGGTCGTTCAAGCCAGCGGAGGTTGAAGTCGCCATGAGCCGCAGTCAGCTCGATACCCTGATCCACATGGCGAATCAGATCGCCGCCAACAATGCCCACTACGGCGATGTCGCCGCCGAGCGCGTGTATACCCACCTGAAGAAGTTCTGGGCGCGCAGCATGAAGCGCCAGATCGTCGACTATCTCCAACAGGACGGCAGCGAGCTGTCGCCCCTGGCCCGGCAGGCCATCGAGCGGCTGGCACAGAGCCAGAGCGAGACGCATTCGGCGAGCGCCTGACGCCCGATACCAGTCTTTCACGCGCTTTTTCAACGAAAGGAGGCGAGCCCCTCTTTTGCCTTAGCGTGCCTATGGTATATTCGGCCCATGCGTCTCATGGTTCGGTTGGCGACCTTGTTCCCAGCCCCATGTGACGAGATCCCCTCGAAGGGAGGCGTGCCATATCTTCATGGTACGGGCCATGGCGGGTCCGAATAATTCGATCGGCTCGAGTCGACGATAACTCCACTACGCACGGGCAGGGGCTCATGAACAGGGCATTCTTCCAGGCTGCCGCCATGACGGCAGGCTTCTTCGCGTTTGGGCCGACGGCCCAGGCCAATATTCCCGAATCTTCTCATACACTCAATGGCGTGATGCCGGAGCTGCCGACGCTGTGGCAGGTGCTGGACGCGGTGGCGCAGCCCGAAGGGCTGACCGCCGACGAGGTCTGGCTCAGCATCGATCTGCGCAACCGCCGGGTGCGGGTGATGCGCGGCGAGCGTGAGATCAAGCGCATCGAACACCTCGCCTTCGGTGCCGGCGGTGCGGCGCCGCTGCGCGCCAGGGGCAGTTCGATGACGCCGATCGGCGAGTTCCGCGTAGACCGCATCAACCGCGCCTCGCGCTTCGGCCTGTTCTTCGGCTTCGACTATCCCAATGCCCAAGTCGCCGAAGAAGCGCTGCGCAGCGGCAAGATCACCATGCAGGAGTACTGGCACATCGAGAATTACCGGGCGCGCCACGGCCGGGCACCGCATACCACGGCGTTGGGCGGGCTGATCGGGATTCATGGCCTAGGGCAGGGCGACCCCGAGATCCATCGCAGCTTCGACTGGACCGAGGGCTGCGTGGCGGTCAGCAACGAGGAGATTCGTGCACTCGACCCGTGGCTGCGCATCGGCACACGGGTGGTGATCAAGGGCTAGGCAAAGTCTTGTGCAATAGGAGGAGCTGGCGGAAGAGCGTGGGAGTCGAACCCACCAGGGACCGCTGGCAGCCCCTACCAGATTTGAAGTCTGGCCGCCCCACCGGGGGTCGATCCTCTTCCTTGAGCGGTTCTTCATGATAGGCCGTTGCCCTACGGCCACATCTCGGCGTTGCGTATCACGCGTTCGTCTCCGATACGGCGCGTGAAGCCTACCTTATCAAAGAATTCGAGTATGTGAATGGCCAGCTTGCGGCCGGTGCCGATGCGGTCGCGAAAGTCGGCCGCGCGGATCCTGCCGTGCTCGCGTTCGAGTGCCTGCACGATGGCGGCCATCTCGGCCACCGTGGCAGCCGGGTAGAAGTGGTCGCGACGCACTTGATAGAGCCGGCCGAGACGGGAGCAGGCGATGAGCACCTCGCGGATGCGGGCTTCGTCGAGGCTCTCTTTTGCGAAGCCTTCGCTGGCGGCCAGATCGCGCACTCGCGGCGGTTGGAAGCCAGCCTCGGCGATGTGCGGTTCGAGCCGCTGCCACCGCGCTTCGTCCTCCTCGCCGAGGCTGGCCTGGTGGCCGGGCAGGGCGACGAAGGGGCCGTGGGGCACCAGCTTGCCGCAGGCCACTAGCCGCTCGATCAGCTGCCGGCCCGTCGCTTCGGGTAGCTGCGGAACGGCCTGGCGCGTCAGCCGGCCGCGCTCGGTGCCCAGCATCGAAGGCTCGCGCTCGTGGTTAGTGGCCACGCTGTCGAGCAGCCGGGCTTCCAGGGCTGCGATGGCCTCGGCGGAGAAGACGCGGGTCCGTTCCCGGTTCGGTAGCGTAACGCCACCCAGCGCTGCTACCGCGTCGATCAGCGCTGTCAGCTCGAGGTTGGCGTTGCGTGCCAGGGCGTCGAGATCGACACCGGTCGACTGCAGGCGCAGTCCCGTTTCCAGTAACTCTTGCAGCTGCAGCGGTGTGACGGCAGCGCACTCGGCCAGGGCGGCGAGCCAGGCCAGGCGCTCGGGACGGCGCTGACCGCGGCGCGGCGGGTCGCCTTCCAGCACCGTGGCCCCGCCCAGGGTGATGCCCGCTGCGGGATCGCGAATCACGCAGCGGTCGCCCAGGCAGGCGTGCACCGGCTCATCCAGCACCAGTTGGCCCAGCATGCTCTCACCGGGGGCGAGGTGCTGGCCTTCCAGCAGCGAGAGGCGCCCGCCATAGCGGCCCACGCCTAGGTGTACCTGCACCGGCGTCCAGTGCTTCACGCTCGGGGCCGAGTCGAGCAGCTGCAGTGTCGCGTCCAGGCGGCGTAGTGGCGGTGTCTCGAGCGCGTCGGCAACCAGCCAGTCACCGCGCTGAATGAGGTCGCGGTCGACGTCGCTGCCGGCCAGGTTGAGCGCCACGCGGTCGCCCTGATGCGCCCACTCGCTCTCGCGGTTCTGGCGACGCAGGCCGCGCACCCTGGCCTTATGGCCGCCGAGGGCCAGGCGTAGCGTGTCGCCCTCGTTCACCCGGCCGGCCAGTGCAGTACCGGTCACCACCACGCCGGCGCCGCGCTTGGTAAAGACCCGGTCGACGACGAAGCGAAAATGGCCGCGCACGACGGTGTCGCGCTGCGCCGAGGCCATCGCCCACAGCCGTTCGCGCAGGGCATTCACCCCTTCGCCGCTTGTGCTCGACACCTCGTGAAGCGGCGCCTCGGCCAGCGGCGTGCCGGCCAGCAGAGCGGCGATCTCCTCGCGCACCTGACGGCGGCGCGCGGCGTCGACACGGTCGACCTTGGTCAGTGCCACCAGGCCGCGGTCGAGCCCCAGCAGGGAGAGGATCTGCAGGTGTTCGACGGTCTGCGGCATCACGCCGTCGTCGGCGGCCACCACCAGCAGCACCGTATCGACCCCGGCGCTACCGGCCACCATGTGATGCAGGAAGCGCACATGACCGGGCACGTCGACGAAGCCGAGCTCGACGCCCTCGGCCACCTCGGGATAGGCGAAGCCGGGCTCGATGGTCAGGCCACGTGCTTTCTCCTCCTTCAGCCGGTCGGTGTCGATACCGGTGAGCTGCTGGATCAGGGCGGTCTTGCCGTGGTCGACGTGGCCGGCGGTGCCGACGATCACGGCGTGTCTCCCGGCGGGGCAGCGCCATACAGGCGGGGCAGCTGCTCCAGCTGACCGATGAAGATGGCGATTTCCGCCTCGCCGGCCAGGCAGCGCAGGTCGAGGTGCAAGGCACCGTCGCCGATGCGCCCGATGACCGGGCGCGGCAGCTGGCGCAGGGCGCCTTCCAGGCGATGCAGCTGACGCTCGCGCTGGCGTCGCTGCTCGGCGCGGGGGCGCCATGTCAGGGCCCGGCTTGGCAGCCGGTCCACCGGCAGTGAGCCGCTACCGAGCTGGCTGGCGCAGGGCGCGAGCGTCACTTCGAAGTCGCTGAGCAGACTGCTCACATGGGGCAGCAGGCGTTCGCCGGTGGCGGCGATCTCCGCCTCGGGGCGTGTCAGCAGCGCCAGGGTGGGGATGTCGCGCTCGGGGGCGTCGCTGTCGCGATAGAGGCGCAGGGTGGCCTCCAGCGCCGCCAGGGTCAGTTTGTCCAGACGCAGGGCGCGCTTGAGCGGGTGGCGCTTGATGGTGGCGATGGCTTCCCGGCGGCCGACGATGATGCCCGCCTGGGGGCCGCCGAGCAGCTTGTCGCCGCTGAAGGTGACCACATCGGCGCCGGCGGCGATGGCGTCATTCGGCTGCGCCTCGTAGGGCAGGCCGAGGGCGGTGAAGTCGGCCAGCGCGCCGCTGCCCAGGTCGACCAGCAGGGGGACGCCGTGAGCGTGGGCGATCTCGGCCAGCGTGGGTTCCGGCACGCTCTTGGTGAAGCCGGTGATGGCGTAGTTGGAGGTGTGCGCCTTGACGATCAGCCCGGTGTGCTCGCCGATGGCGGACTCGAAGTCCCGCGGGTGGGTGCGGTTGGTGGCGCCCACCTCGCGCAGCCGGCAGCCGGCCGCCTGCATGATGTCGGGCATGCGGAAGGCACCGCCGATCTCGATCAGCTCGCCGCGGGAGATCAGCGCCTCGCGTCCGGCTCCCAGGGCGCCCAGCGCCAGCAGCACGGCGCCGGCGTTGTTGTTGACCACGGTGGCGGCCTCGGCGCCGGTCAGTTCGCACAGCAGATCCTCGACCAGGCGGTCGCGGTCGCCGCGGCCGCCATCGTCCAGATCGTACTCCAGCGCCATGGGGTGGCGTGCGGCATCGGCCATGGCCGTGATGGCCGCCTCGGCGAGGGTGGAGCGGCCCAGGTTGGTGTGGATCACGGTACCGGTGAGATTGAACACCGCGCGGGAAGCCGGGCGGGCCAGCTCGGTGAGCCGCTCGATGGCGGCGTTGGCCAGGGCGTCGCCATCGACGCTTTCACTGGTCTTCTGGTCAGCGGCGAGCTGCTGGCGGGCCTCGTCCAGGGTCTGGCGCACCGCGCGCCGCACGAGGCGGTGGCCATGCCGGGCGCGGGCGGCGGCCACGGCGGGATGGGCCAGCAGGGTATCCACTGCGGGCAGACGGCGTCGAACGTCCATTGTCGTGCTCATGTCCATGTCAGGGGTCACCCACGTTCTTGTGGGGCGCGGGACTCTCCCCGTGCGCCCCTTCGTGGTTGGGCTCCCTATGGCATAGCATGCCGGACCGGGCGGCGTCCAACCGCCGGCTCAGCCCTCGGCGATCAGCAGCGGGTTGAAGCCGCTGCGTCGGTAGCGCCCCTCCTCGCCCAGCAGCAGGTCCAGCGCCAGGCTGCCCAGGTCGTCGGCCAGCGGCTCGGCCTCGGCGTCCAGCGTGCGGGGGAATATCTTGAGATAGCTGCCGCAGTCGCCGCAGGCCTCGGCCTGGGCCGCCTCGGCAGTCGCTTCGTCTTCCCCTTCGCCCGTTTGCGGCGCCAGGCTCAGGTAGCTGAGCTTGCCGCTCTGCTCGCACACGCTGCACAGGGAGCGTTCGAAGTACCATTGGGTCGCGCACAGGCCGCACTGCAGGTAGCGTACGCCGCTGCAGCTGGCCTCGCTCTCGATCACGCTGGCCACTGGCGGCGAACCGCAGCAGGGGCACAGGGTACGTGTCTCGCCGCTGGGGCGGGCCGGGGCATGCGGCAGCGCCTGCACCAGCCGCTGCCAGGCCACCTGCAGAGCAGCGGCGATCAGCGGCATCAACCCACGGTGCTGCTCGTCACCGGCCTCACCGGCCAGGAGCTGGGCCATGAGCTGCTTCAGCGTGGCGTCGGGCAGTTCGCGCAGGGCGGCGATGAGGGGGCGCTGCGCTTCGCCCACGTGCAGCTCCAGTGCGCCGAGCAGGGCCGTCAGCTCGCCCTGGATGTCGATGTCGCCCTGCAGCGCCTGGGCATTGAGCGGCGGCATGCCGTGCTCCAGCGCCAGGCGAAACGCCTCGGGATCGGGCTGCCAGCCCGTGGCCCGTTCCAGTGCCACCTGCTGGGCGGTGGCCAGCTGGGCCATGAAACCGAGAAACTCCCCCAGCGGTGCGTTGCGCTCGGCCAGCGCCTGCAGGCGCTGGGCGCGCCGGGCGAAATGGTCGTCGCCGGGCAGGCGAACCTCGGGCGGTTGCATGATCCCCGTGGGGGCATTGCCATAGGCGTGGGTCACGGCGACTCCCCTTTGCGGCTTTCGTGGCGGCGGCTTATCTCGCGGTGCTTGCGCTCCTTCTCCATCTCCTCCTCGTACCACAGATCATGATGATGGCGGGCCCAGGCCTTGCTCACCCGGCCGCGCACCATGGCCTGGAAAGAGCCCTTGACCCAGATGCCCGAGTAGATGTGGATGATCAGGGTGATGATGGCGAGAAAGGCGAGGTAGGCGTGGCCCATCGAGGCCAGCCGGCGCAGGGTGATCGGCACTTCTTCACCGACCAGGGGCTGCCACATCAGCACGCCGGTGATCAGCAGCAGCGGTACGCACAGCAGCATGACCCAGTACACCAGCTTCTGGCCGGCGTTGTTCTTGCCCACCGGCGGCAGCTTCTCGTCGCGATTGGCCAGCACGTCGTCGATCTGCTTGAGCCACTGCACGTCGTGACGCTTGAACAGGCTCTCCTTGAAGAAGCGGATCGCCATCAGCACGAACAGCAGCGACATGAACAGGCCGATCCACGGATGCAGGATGCGGGTCATGGTGGGGCCGCCGAACAGCCCGGTCAGCGACCAGAAGAAGGGGTGAAAGAAGGGCAGCCCGCTGAGCACCAGCAGTACGAAGCTGATGGCGACGAGCCAGTGCAGCAGGCGTGTCCAGACGCCGTAGCGCAGCAGCTGCGGATCCGTCTTGGCCAGGCTCATGGTCGCTCCTCCCGCTCATCTCGTTCTTCTCTGGCCTCCCGCTCCCTCTGGCGGGCCTCGTCGTCGCGCACCGCCTGTTCGTCCTCCTCGCCGTGCTCCTTGGGGCCGGCGGTGGCGTAGTGGAGAAAGCCGGTCAGGGCGGCCAGGCCGATGGCCGCCGAGGCCAGCGGTTTGGTCACGCCTTTCCAGGCGCTGACCATCGGGCTGATGCGGGGATCCTCCGGCAGGGCGCTGTAGAGCCCCGGCTTGTCGGCATGCTGCAGCACGTAGATAACGTGGGTGCCGTCCACGCCCTCGGGGTTGTAGACCCCGGCGTTGTCGTAGCCGCGGCTCTTGAGAAAGTTGGTGCGGGTCTCGGCCAGGTCGAGCATGTCGTCCCGGGTGCCGAACATGATCGAACCGGTGGGGCACGACTTGACGCAGGCCGGCTCCAGGCCGTGGAACACCCGGTCGGAGCACAGCGTGCACTTGTAGGACTTGCCGTCCACCTCCGAAATGCGCGGCACGTCGAAGGGGCAGCCGGTGACGCAGTAGCCGCAGCCGATGCAGTGCTCGGAGTTGAAGTCGACGATGCCGTTGGCGTACTGCACGATGGCGCCGGGTGCCGGGCAGGCCTCGAGGCAGCCGGGGTCGGCGCAGTGCATGCAGTTGTCCTTGCGGATCAGCCACTCCAGGTTGCCCTGCTCGTTCTCGTACTCGTCGAAGCGCATCACCTGCCAGGTATTGGGGGTGAGATCGAGCGGGTTGTCGTACTCGCCGACGTTGTTGCCGACCTCATCGCGCAGGTCGTTCCACTCGGCGCAGGCGACCTGGCACGCCTTGCAGCCGATGCAGCGCGACACGTCGATCAGCTTGGTCACCGGGTCGATGCCCCCCGTTCGCTCCTGGGGCGAGGGCACCGTGGTCGCCGAGCGGGCGATGATGTTCTGCAGATTGACCTGTTCGCCTCTCATCTTGGCCTCCTTGCGCTACAGCTTGTCGACGCGCACCAGGAACGACTTGTACTCCGGCGTCTGGGTGTTGGCGTCGCCCACCGATGGGGTCAGCGTGTTGGTCAGATGGGCCTTCTTGGTCTCGCCGAGAAAGCCCCAGTGCAGCGGAATGCCCACCTGATGCACCGTCTTGCCGGCCACCTGCAGCGGACGAATGCGCTTGGTCACCACCGCCACCGCATCGATGTAGCCGCGCTTGGAGCTGACCCGCACCCGATCACCCTTGGCGATGCCCAGCTCCTGGGCCAGGCTCTCGCCGATCTCGACGAACTTCTCCGGTTGGGCGATGGCGTTGAGCCGGTTGTGCATCGTCCAGTAGTGGAAGTGCTCGGTCAGGCGATAGCTGGTGGCGGCATGGGGGAACTCCTCGAAGGTGCCGAGGTTTTCCAGATCCTGCGGGAAGATGCGCGCTCCCGGGTTGTGCTTGGCCAGCGGGTTGTCCGGGTGCAGCGGGTTGTTCGCGACTGGCGTTTCGAAGGGTTCGTAGTGCTCCGGGAAGGGCCCCTCCTTCATGCGGTCGCGGGCGAACAGCTGGCCGCGCCCGGTCTGATTCATGATGAACGGGCCTTGGGTCGCCTCGGGCGGCGAGTCCTCGGGAAAGTCGGGCACGTCGTTACCGACCCAGCGCTCGCCGTCCCACCACACCACGGCCTTGTTGGCCGCCCAGGGCGTGCCGTCGGGGCGGGCGCTGGCGCGGTTGTAGAGGATGCGGCGGTTGGCCGGCCACGACCAGGCCCAGCCAAGGGTCTGGCCGGTGCCGTAGGGGTCGGAGTTGTCGCGGCGCACCATCTGGTTGCCGCCCTCGGTCCAGCAGCCGGCGAAGATCCAGCAGCCGCAGGCAGTGGAGCCGTCGGCGCGCAGGAAGCCGAAATCCTCGATTTGCTCGCCGGCGCGTACCACCAGGTTGCGGTCCTCGTCGAAGACGTCCTCCAGCGCCCAGCCGTTGTACTCCCGAGCCAGCTCCTCGGGGCTCGGTTCCTCCGGCCGGCGGTAGGGCCAGTGCAGGTTGAGGATGGGGTCGGGGAAGGCGCCGCCTTCTTCCTGGTAGAGCCGTTGCATGCGCAGAAAGATGCCGGCCAGGATCGCCGTGTCGGGTTTGGCTTCGCCCGGCGGTGGCGCGGCCTGCCAGAACCACTGCAGCCAGCGCGAGCTGTTGACGATGGTGCCGTCCTCCTCGGCGAAGCTGGTGGTGGGCAGGCGGAACACCTCGGTATCGATGGCGGCGGGGTCGACGTCGTGATACTCGCCGTGGTTCATCCAGAACTCCGCCGTTTCGGTGCGCAGCGGGTCGATCACCACCAGGAATTTCAGCCGCGACAGCGCCTCGGTGACCTTGGCCTTGTGCGGGAAGGCCGCCAGCGGATTGAAGCCCTGGCACAGGTAGCCGGTCATCTCGCCGCGATGCATGCGTTCGAAGGTGTGCAGGATGTCGTAGAGGTCCTCGCCCATCTTCGGCAGCCAGTCGTAGCACCAGTCGTTGGCCTCGGTGGCGGCGTCGCCGTACCACGCCTTCATCAGGCTGACGTGGAAGCGCTCGTAGTAGCGCCAGTAGGAGATCTCTTCAGGCACCAGCGGCGGCCGTGCACGTTCGAGGATGAAATCCTCGTAGTCCTGCTCGTCGTCGTCGGGTAGGGTCAGGTAGCCGGGCAACTGATCGGAGAGCAGCCCCAGGTCGGTCAGTCCCTGGATGTTGGAGTGGCCGCGCAGGGCGTTGACCCCGCCGCCGCGCATGCCCATGTTGCCCAGCAGCAACTGGACGATGGCCGCGGTGCGGATGATCTGCGAGCCGATGGAGTGCTGCGTCCAGCCCAGCGCATAGAGGAAAGTCATGGTCTTGTCGGGGGCGGCCGTTTCGGCGGCCATGTCCCACACGTGCTGGATCTTGTCGCGCGGCGTGCCGCACACCGAGGAGACTACGTCGAGGGTGTAGCGGCTGTAGTGCTGGCGCATCAGCTGGAACACGCAGCGCGGGTGCTCGAGTGTCTCGTCGCGCAGGGCGTGACCGTCCTCGTCGTACTGGTACTGCCAGCCCTCCATCTCGTATTCGCCGTTGTCGGTGTCGTAGCCGTTGAATAGACCGTCCTCGAAGCCGAACTCATCGGCCACCAGCAGGCTGGCGTCGGTGTAGGCGAGCACGTAGTCGCGCTGGAAGCGACCGCTCTCGATCAGGTAATGGATCAGCCCGCCGAGGAAGGCGATATCGGTGCCGGTGCGTATCTCGGCAAAATAGTCCGCCACCGCGGCGGTGCGGGTGAAGCGCGGGTCGACCACCACCAGCCGGGCGTCGTTGTGCTCGCGCGCCTCCATCACCCAGCGGAAGCCAACAGGATGAGCCTCGGCAGGGTTGCCACCCATGCCGATGATCAGGTCGGCATTGCGAATGTCGACCCAGTGGTTGGTCATGGCACCGCGACCGAATGTTGGGGCAAGACCTGCCACCGTCGGTCCGTGTCAGACGCGCGCCTGGTTGTCGAACGCCACCATGCCCAGACTGCGGGCGATCTTGTGAGTGCAGTAGGCGGTCTCGTTGGTCGAGGCCGAGGCCGCCAGCATGCCGGTAGTGGTCCAGTGATTGACCGTATTGCCTTCGTCGTCCTGGGTAACGAAGTTGGCGTCGCGATCGTCCTTCATGTGTCGGGCGATGCGGGTGAAGGCCTCGTTCCAGCTGATCCGCTTCCACTCCCTGCTGCCGGCCTCGCGTACCTGGGGATAGCGCAGGCGCGATTCGCTGCGGATGTAGTCGAGCAGCCCCGCGCCCTTGGGGCATAGCGAGCCGCGACTCACCGGGTGATCCGGGTCGCCTTCGACGTGATAGATGTCGTCGATGTTGTTGATCGCGGCGTCGCCGCGGGCATAGATCAGCACGCCGCAGCCCACCGAGCAGTAGGTGCAGTTGCTGCGCGTGATCTTGGCGCCGGTGAGCTTGAAGTGGCGAATCGAGGCGATGGCGGGATCCGGGGCGAAGCCCATCATCGCCATGCTGGATGTGGCCATCCCCGCCGCACCGAGCTTGAAGAACTGTCTGCGCGAAACCCTGAGGGTCATGAGGCCTCCTGCCTGGTTCCCGTACCCATTGTATCGTTATGCATCTTTGCTAGCGGTCTGTATTAAGCGTAGCGACTCCTGACAGGATCGCGGTTCGTCGTTGGTTTCCGTTGGTAACGAATGGCTGCCGCGGGATGGCTGTCGCCGGGGTCATCAGGGCGATTGATCGCCGCTGGCCTGGGGCTCGCCGTCTTCCTGTCGACCGGTGTCGTCGGCGCCCAGCGGTTCGTCGGGCATGACCTCGTCATCGCCTTCGCCATCCTCCTCGCGCTCGGGCGACTGGGTCTCGTAGGCCGGGCCGGCATCGGATGCGGCGGCGGGCGTCTGGAACAGCTCGTCGCCCTGGGTCTCGCCGCTGCCGCTGCCCTGATCCTTCTCTTCCATGTCGGCACCGGTGATACCGCTGGTGGTGCCGGCCCGTCCGGTGGTGACATCCGGCGCTTCGGTGATCTCCGCCGGGTCCATGCCGGCGGCACTCTCGTCCGGTGTGGCCGGGTCGGTGGCCAGCGCCGCGGCCGACCACAGCATGGTTGCCCCCAGCAGAGGGACGAACGTCTTGGCTGCCATGCTTGCCTCCTTGCCTGCCGCTCTCTCTCACCCCCAGCGTAGACCCTGACGGCTGAGGCCGACAGCGAGGAGCCTGGGTTCGATGAGTGGCAATCTCTCGCTACGCCTTTCTACACTGGAGCCAGCCGCCCCGATGGGATGCCGGGGTGGTCACGTTCGTTTCGCATTCGGCATCGTCCATCGTCCGGCATCGTCAATGGAGTGACATCTTGCGCAGTTTACCGGCCACCCTTCCGATACTTTTCGTCTGTGAAATCAGCTTCCTGCTCGGGCACGGTCTGATCATGACCCTGCTCGGGGTGCGCATGTCCATCGAGGGCTTCCCCTCGCACATGGCGGGCCTGCTGATGTCGAGCTTCTCGCTCGGCTTCGTGCTGGGCAGCTACCTGCTGGAGAAGCGCATCCGCAGCGTGGGGCATATTCGCGTGTTCGCCGCCTGTGCCGGGATATTGGCGGTGACCGCCATGCTCCACGGCCTGTGGGTCGACGCCTGGGCCTGGCTGGTCTGGCGCCTGCTCGGCGGGGTCGCCACGGCCGGCATGCTGATGGTGATGGAGTCGTGGGTCTCGGGGGAGTCGACCAACGACAATCGCGGCCGGGTGCTGGCGATCTACATGATCATCTCGACCCTGTCGCTGGCCGGCGGGCAGTGGATGCTCAATCTGGCCGATCCGGCCGGCCCGGCGCTGTTCTCCCTGGTCGGCATGCTGTTCGCCCTGGCGCTGGTGCCGCTGTCGATCGTGCGCATCCACGGCCCGCGCCAGACCCACGACATCCAGCCGCAGAAGATCCCGCTCAAGACGCTGTTCAAGCGCGCGCCGGTGGGGCTGGTGGGGGCATTCACCGCCGGACTGATGGTGCAGTCCTTCTTCGCCATGACGCCCTTTTACGGTCAGGAGATCGGCCTGACCACTGGCGAAACGGCGCGCTTCATGGCCATCACCACCATGGTGGCGCTGTTCGCCCAGTGGGGGCTCGGGCGGCTCTCCGACCGTATCGACCGGCGCAAGGTGATCCTCGGCATGGCGGCGGTGATGACGATTTCCGGTGTCCTGGTGTCGATGCTGGTGCGCATCGACTTCTGGCTGCTGGTACTGGTGGCCTGCTTCCACACCGCCATGCTGCATACCCTCTACGCTCTGAGCCTGGCCCATACCAACGACTGGCTGGAGCCCGGCGAGATCGTCGCCGCCAATGCCAAGCTGATGATCTGGTACGGCATCGGCTCGATCATCGGCCCCTTCTCGGCCTCGCTGGTGATGCAGGCGATCGGCCCCGATGGGCTGTGGATGTTCCTCGGCGGCGCCTCGCTGGCGCTGGCGCTGTTCGTGACGTTGCGCCTGCGCCGTCGTCCCGGTGAGCCGATCGAGGAAGTCGAGCAGGAGCCCTTCGTGGCGGTGCCGACCCTGGAGACGCCGCACTTCACCGAGCTCGACCCGCGCCTGGAGCCGACCCAGATGGAGTTCCACTTCGAGGAGGCCGCGGGGACGTCGCGGGAAGAGGCTGCCTGAAGCTGGCGAATGCGCCATCATGGGGGACGCCCTCAGAGGGAGAAAAAAGACCGATGCGACGTTCATTCGCCCTGCCCCGTATGCTGGGCCATGCGCTGGGCCTGCTGACCTGCCTGGCGCTGCCCATGACCGTACAGGCCGACAGCTGCCCGCCGCCGGGCCAATGGCTGCAGCCCGGCGGCGAGCGGCTCGATTCGGCGGCACTGTTCGCCAATCTCGCCGAGCGCGACGTGGTGCTGCTCGGCGAGCAGCACGACCGCATGGATCACCACCGCTGGCAGCTGCACACCCTGGCCGGCCTGCACGCCCTGCGCCCGGACATGGTGATTGGCCTGGAGATGCTGCCCCGCGAGGCCCAGCCCGCGCTGGATGCCTGGGTGGCGGGGGAGCTCGACGAGGCGGAGTTCCTCGACGCCAGCAACTGGCGCAGCGCCTGGGGCTTCGATCCGGAGCTCTACCTGCCGATCCTGCACTTCGCCCGCCTGAACCAGGTGCCGCTCAAGGCGATCAACGTCACCCCCGAGCTGCGCGGTCGCCTGGCCGGTGAGGGCTGGGATGGGGTGCCGGAAGACGAACGTTTCGGTATTACCGCGCCGGCCGAGGCGCTGCCGGCTTATCGCGAGCGCCTGGCCGCCGTGCATGCCCAGCATCCCAGCGCGGGGGACGATGAAGCGAGCCTCGAGCGCTTCATCGCCGCGCAGCTCGTATGGGACCGCGCCATGGCCACAGGGCTGGCCGAAGCCACTGCCGAGGGGGTGCTGGCGGTGGGGCTGATCGGCCAAGGCCACCTGCAGTACGAGCACGGGGTGCCCCATCAGCTCAACGACCTGGATGTAGACGCCCACGCTACCCTGCTGCCCTGGGCGGTGGAAGTCGACGGCTGCGAGCTGCCGCCGGCGGGGCTGGCGCATGCCGTATTCACCCTGGCCGAGACCCCGGCGCAGGCCCAGCCGCCGATGCAGCTCGGGGTCTATATCGTGCCCAATGAGGCCGGGATCGAGGTGCGCGGCATTCAGAGTGGCTCTGTGGCCGAGAGCGCGGGCCTGGAGGAGGGGGATATCATTATGCGCGCCGCGGGTGAGGCGCTGGCGAGGCCTGCCGATCTGACCCAACGGGTGCAGCGGCAGCCGCCCGGCACCCTGCTGCCGCTGGAGGTGGAGCGCAACGGTGAGCGGCGCGAGATCCTGGCGCGTTTCCCGCCGAGTGACGGCGGCAGCGACACGCGATGAGCCGGGCCATGCCGAACGCGCTGCGCGCACTCCTGGCCGGGCTGACGGCGTTCGCCCTGCTTTTCGGCATCGCTGCGGCGCGGGCCGAGGCGCTGCCCCAGGTCAGCCTCGATATCTCGCTCGATCCCGACAGTGGCCGCCTGGCGGGGGAGATGTCCTTCTCGCCGCCGCCCGAGTCGAGTGACTTCACGCTTCTGCCCGGCCTCGAGCTGGTTGCCGCGCAGGCCGACGGCGACGCCATCGCGGCCGAGCCTGACGGCGATGGACGCCACCGGCTGGCGCTGCCGCCGGGAGCCGAAACGCTGACGCTGCGCTGGCAGGGGCGTCTGGAGGACGGCGAGCGGCTAATGCTCTCGCCTCGTGGCAGCCTGCTGCCGGCCCACGGCGGCTGGTATCCGCGCTTCGACGACCTCGGCCCTTTTGCACTGACCTTGCAGATCGCGCTACCCCCAGGGCAGCGGGCGGTGGGCACCGGTTCGCTGCAGGGCGAGCCCCGGGTCGACGAGGTGGGTTATCGCGTGCGCCATGAGCATCCGCGCACGCGGGTGGTGGAGCTGGCCGCCGGCCCGTGGGTGGAGCGCAGCCGCGAGGTCGACGGCGTGCTTTTGCGCACGCTGTTCCCCGAGGCGCTCGATGCCGCCCACGCCGAAACCTACCTGGACCACGCCGCCGACTACCTGCAGCGCTTCGTCGAACGCGTCGGCCCCTATCCCTACGCCAGTTTCAGCATCGCCGCCTCGCCGGCCCCGGTTGGGCTGGCCTATCCCGGCTTCACCCTGCTCGGCGAGCGGGTCATCCCGTTGCCGTTCATCCCTCGCACTTCGCTGGCCCACGAGCTGATGCACGCCTGGTGGGGTGCCGGGGTGCTGGTCGACTATTCCAACCAAGACGGGATCGGCGGCAACTGGTCCGAGGCGCTGACCACCTACCTGGCCGACTATGCCCTCGACGAAGCCCGCGGCGAGGCGCGGGAGACCCGCCGCCGCTGGCTGCTCGATCTGGCGGCGCTGCCGGATGGCTACGACCGCCGCCTGACTGATTTCCGCGGCCAGCGCGACCCGGCGCTACGCCTGCTGGGCTATCAGCACGGCGCCATGCTGCTGCACATGCTGCGCCAGCGTATCGGCGACGAAGCCTTCGATGCGGGGCTGCGCCGCTTCGCCGAGCGCCATATGCATCGTGAGGCCGGTTGGGGCGACCTCGCGACGGCGCTGGGCGAGGCCGCCGGCGAGTCGCTTCAGGCGTTTGTCGAAGCCTGGGCGCAGCAGCCGGGGCGTCCAGCGCTGGGTGTCGAGGCCACTCGCCGTGAGACGCCGGACGGCTGGACGCTAGCGGGGGTGCTCGAGCAAAGCGGGGTGGGTGCACCCTGGCCGCTCCAGGTGCCGCTCAGGGTCGAGACCGTCGCCGGTGTGGAGCGGCACCGTGTTTCGCTCGAAGAGGAGCGCGTCGAATTCTCGCTGCAACTGGAGCATGAGCCGCTCGCGCTTCTCGTCGACCCCGACTTCGACCTGCTGCGCCGGGTGGGCGGACCGCCGATCCTGCGCCGGGTGGCGCTCGATCCTGCCAGTCGGCTGCTGGCCTTGGAGGCCTCGCTGGCCGAGCCGGTCAGGCAGGCCCTGGGTGCCCCGCTGCCTTCTGCCAGCGAGGGGATGTCGCTGGCAGAAGGCGCGCCGCCGCTGCTGTTGGTGGGGCTGACCGAGCCCGTCGCTGGCTGGCTCGAGGGCCAGGGGCTCGATGGTGTCGTCCTCGACATGGCGCAACGTGGCCAGGCACGGGCCTGGACCCTGCCCGGCACCACCGTGACGGCAATCAGCGCTGACGACCGGGAGACCCTCATGCGCCTGCTGGGCAGCCTGCGCCACCAGCTGGCGCATGGCTACCTGATCGTGGACGGCGACGAGACGACCACCGGCGCCTGGCCGCTCGAGGAGACGGCCCTGCGCGTCGATTGGTCGCCCTGATCGCTTGCACGCAGCGGTGCTCGATGCGCTATCGTATCGGGAGCCGCCGGATGCCCGGCGCACGACTCGATCATGTCGCGAAAGCGCACGGAATCTGCTGGAGGATTGCCTTGGCCATTTCCCGTTTTGCCGATCTGCTGGACGAGGCGCGTCGTCAGCCAGAGCCGCAGCGGCTGCTGTTCGTCTTCACCCGCGCCGAGTTGCCGGACAACCCCACCCAGGAGCAGCGTGAGCGCTTCGAGCAGGGGGAGGGTGGCGCGCTGACCCCGGTACTGTGCGTCGACAAGGCGCCCGAGGAGCTCAGTGACATGGATGCGCTGGTGGCGGAGTCGCAGCACACCGGCATTGAGTGGGACGTCGTCTTCGTCGGCGCGCTGTCCGGCCGCGGTCGAGAGGCGCCCACCAGCGAAGAGGCCGAGAACCATCTGCAGCGCATGGTGCAGTCGCTGCAGATGGGCAATACCCAGAGCTTCCTGGCGCTGAATCGTCAGGGTGAGGCGATAGCCTTGCAATAGCGTTTCGGTGACACCATAGAGAACCCTTATCGGAACCATGGCGGCAATCAATTTTCGCCTATGGGTTGCGATGGATAAGATAGCCCCCGTATTCGGATCACCCCACCAATGACACGGAGCATTACTGAATGTCCCTGATCAACACCGAAGTCCAGCCGTTCAAGGCCACCGCTTTCCACAACGGCGAGTTCGTCGAAGTCTCCAACGAGGACCTGAAGGGCCAGTGGTCCGTGGTGATCTTCATGCCGGCCGCGTTCACCTTCAACTGCCCGACCGAAGTCGAGGACGCCGCCGAGCACTACGAGGAGTTCAAGAAGGCCGGTGCCGAGGTCTACATCGTCACCACCGACACCCACTTCTCGCACAAGGTATGGCACGAGACTTCCCCGGCGGTGGGCAAGGCCAAGTTCCCGCTGGTCGGTGACCCGACTCACCAGCTGACTCGCGCTTTCGGTGTGCATATCGAAGAAGCCGGTCTGGCCCTGCGCGGCACCTTCGTGATCGACCCGGAAGGCGTGATCAAGACCCTGGAGATCCACGACAACGCCATCGCCCGCGACGTCGCCGAGACACTGCGCAAGCTGAAGGCCGCCCAGTACGTTCGCAACAACCCGAACGAAGTCTGCCCGGCCAAGTGGAAGGAAGGCGAGCAGACTCTCGCTCCGTCCCTGGATCTGGTCGGCAAGATCTAATCGGTCTTTCCTGACCCGCGGGCTCGCTTCCGATCCCGTGTGTGTTCCCGCCCGGGCATGTGCTGCCCGGGCGATTTTCCGATACGTGCAAGCCCATGCCTGTGCCGACGCCACGTCAGCGCTGAGAGCATCGTCTTGCCATTTTCCAGCCCAGACATGAAGGAAACCGCTGTCATGTTGGACGACAATCTGAAAAGTCAGCTAAAAGCCTACCTGCAGAAGGTCACGCAGCCGTTCGAGATCGTCGCATCCCTCGATGACGGCGCGAAATCCCAGGAGCTGCATGGGCTGCTGAAGGACATCGTCGCCCTGAGCGACAAGATCACCCTGCGCCTGGACGGTACGGATGCGCGCAAGCCTTCCTTCGCCCTGAACCGTCCCGGCGAGGAGCCCGGCGTGGTCTTCGCCGGTATCCCCATGGGCCACGAGTTCACCTCGCTGGTACTGGCGCTGCTGCAGGTGGGCGGTCATCCGCCCAAGGTCAGCGACGACACCCTCGCCCAGATCAAGGCGCTCGAAGGCGAGTTCCATTTCGAGACCTACTACTCGCTGTCGTGCCAGAACTGCCCCGACGTGGTGCAGGCGCTCAACCTGATGGCCATCTTCAACCCGGGCGTGCGCCACGTCGCCATCGACGGCGCGCTGTTCCAGGACGAGGTCGAACAGCGCCAGATCATGTCGGTGCCGAGCATCTACCTCAACGGCGAACCCTTCGACCAGGGGCGTATGAGCCTGGAGCAGATCCTGGCCAAGGTCGACACCGGCGCGGCCCAGCGCGAGGCGGCCAAGCTCAACGAGAAGGATGCCTTCGACGTGCTGGTGGTGGGCGGTGGCCCGGCCGGCGCCGCAGCGGCCATCTACGCCGCGCGCAAGGGAATCCGCACCGGCGTAGCGGCCGAACGCTTCGGCGGCCAGGTGCTCGATACCATGGCCATCGAGAACTTCATCTCCGTGCCCTACACCGAAGGCCCCAAGCTGGCCGCGGCCCTCGAGCAGCACGTCACGGAGTATGAAGCCGACATCATGAACCTGCAGCGTGCGGTCAGGCTGATCCCGGCCGCCGACCAGGGCGGCGAGCATGAGGTGGAGTTCGCCTCCGGCGCGCGCCTCAAGAGCAAGACGCTGATTCTCTCTACCGGCGCCCGCTGGCGCGAGATGAACGTGCCAGGCGAGGCCGAGTACCGCAACAAGGGCGTGGCTTACTGCCCCCACTGCGACGGTCCGCTGTTCAAGGGCAAGCGCGTGGCGGTGATCGGCGGCGGTAACTCCGGCGTCGAGGCGGCCATCGATCTGGCTGGCATCGTCGGTCACGTAACGCTGATCGAGTTCATGGACGAGATGCGTGCCGACGCGGTGCTGCAAAAGAAGCTGCGCAGCCTGTCCAACGTCGAGATCATCCTCGGCGCGCGCACCACCGAAGTGAACGGCGACGGCACTCGGGTCAACGGCCTGTCGTATGAGGAGCGTGCCAGCGGCGAGATCAAGCGGCTCGAGCTGGAGGGCATCTTCGTCCAGATCGGCCTGGTGCCCAATACCGAGTGGCTTACCGATTCGCCCATCGAGCTCTCGTCGCGCGGCGAGATCGTGATCGACGAGCGCGGCATGACCTCGGTGCCCGGTATCTTCGCCGCCGGCGACGTCACCACCGTGCCCTACAAGCAGATCGTCATCGCCATGGGCGAGGGCTCGAAGGCCGCACTTGGCGCCTTCGACTATCTGATTCGCCACTGACGCCCTAATACGTCACTGACGTCCGCGGCCGGCAACGGGAACTCGTTGCCGGCCGCCGCTTCACTCGATGCCCCGCAGGCCATGACCTGCAGGGCATCGTCTTTTCAGCGGTCTCGATCTCCGCCTGGCGCTCCTCCTTCCAGGTGGCACTCTGCAGGTGCAAGTGGGCTGCCGGTAGGCTCTGGGCGCACTAAGGCGGTGCGCTCTCACAGGACGGATCGCCTTGGCTGCGACCGTTGAATAAGTGTTTTGCCTGCTCTATCCCTGTCCTGGAACAATCCTTGCTAAGGTGCTGGGCACATGCCCAGGCATGCATCACTCAAGAAGACCAATAACCCATCGAGGATATTTTTCATGCGTGACAACAAGAACAAGTGGCTACTGGCCACTTCCGCAGCGGCACTGGCACTGGGTAGCGCCTCCCTGGCCTCGGCCAACACCCTGCAGAACACCCTCGAGCGTGGCGCCGTCCAGTGTGGCGTCAGCGACGGCCTGCCGGGCTTCTCCGCCCCCGACGACCAGGGCGAATGGCAGGGGCTGGACGTCGATGTCTGTCGTGCCGTGGCAGCTGCGGTTTTCGGCGATGCCGAAGCCGTGCGCTACATCTCGCTGAACGCCGTGGAGCGTTTCACCGCGCTGCAGTCCGGCGAGGTCGACATCCTTTCGCGCAACACCACCTGGACCACCACTCGCGATACCACTCTGGGCCTCAACTTCGCCGGTGTGAACTTCTACGACGGTCAGGGCTTCCTCGTCTCGCGTGACCTGGGCGTGAGCAGCGCGAGCGAGCTCGACGGCGCTGCGGTCTGTATCCAGTCGGGTACTACTACCGAGCTGAACCTGGCCGACTACTTCCGTGCCAACGGCATGGAGTTCGACCCCATCGTTTTCGATACCTCCGAGCAGACCGTAGGCGGCTTCGAGGCTGGCCGCTGTGACGTGCTGACCTCCGATACCTCCCAGCTCGCCGCACTGCGCATCCAGCTTTCCGATCCCGACAGCGCTGTGGTCCTCTCCGATGTCATCTCCAAGGAACCGCTGGGCCCGGTGGTGCGCCAGGGCGACGATCAGTGGTTCAACATCGTCAAGTGGTCGCTGTTCGCCATGCTCAACGCCGAAGAGCTGGGCGTGACCAGCGAGAACGCCGACGAGATGCGCGACTCCAGCAACCCGGACATCGCCCGCCTGCTCGGTCAGGACGGCAACTACGGCGAGGGCATGGGCCTCGATGCCAACTGGGCCTACAACATCGTCAGCCAAGTGGGTAACTACGCCGAGAGCTTCGAGCGCAACGTGGGCATGGACTCACCGCTGCAGATCGAGCGTGGTGCCAACGCCCTGTGGACCGACGGTGGCTTCCAGTACGCTCCGCCGATTCGTTGATCGACCGCCCGAGTCACCTGAGGTGCCTCGATCCAACCCTGCCCCGGCCCGGACACCCCAGGCCGGGGTTTGATAACTGCTTGACGGATCCAGGCGGAGAGTCCCTTCATGTCCGTTCGCTCCAAGGCTCACTCGCTGGGCCCCAAACCGCCTTTCTGGCGCGACCGCGCCAAGCGCGCCCTGATCTTCCAGGCGCTGCTGATTGCCGCTGTCATCGCTTTTCTGCTCTACATCATCGGCAATACACAGGCCAACCTGGCCGCCCGCGGCATCACCACCGGCTTTGGCTTTCTCGAAAGAACCGCCGGATTCGGCATCGGCCAGACCCTGATCGAATATTCGTCCCAGAGCACCTACGGTCGTACCTTCGTGGTGGGCCTGCTCAATACGCTGCTGGTATCGGCACTGGGTATCGTGGCCGCCACCATCATCGGTTTCATCGTCGGTATCGCGCGGCTGTCGCCCAACTGGCTGATCGCCCGGCTGGCCAGCGGCTATATCGAGATCTTCCGTAACATTCCACTGCTGCTGCAGATCTTCTTCTGGTACTTCGCCGTGCTGCGGGCCATGCCCGGTCCGCGCGATAGCCTGGCTTTCGGCGAAGTCATCTTTCTCAACGTACGCGGGCTGTTTCTGCCCGAGCCATTGTTCGAGTCGGGCTTCGGCCTGATCCCGCTGGCCTTCGGTATCGCCGTGGTCGCCAGCATCGCGCTGACGATCTGGAACAAGCGCCGCCACGAGGCCACCGGCAAGCGCCTGCCTGCGGGCTGGATCTCGCTGGCCTTGATCGTCGGCCTACCGCTATTCATTCTGGTGGCGACCGGTGTGCCCGTCACCTGGGACGTGCCTGAGCTGCGCGGCTTCAACTTCCGCGGCGGCATCACCATCATCCCCGAGTTCCTCGCTCTGTGGCTGGCGCTATCGATCTACACGGCGTCGTTCATCGCCGAGATCGTACGCTCCGGTATCCAGGCGATCTCCCATGGTCAGACCGAAGCGGCCCAGGCGTTGAGCCTGCCGCAGAACCTGGTGCTGCGCCTGGTGGTGGTGCCTCAGGCGCTGCGCGTGATCATTCCGCCGCTGACCAGCCAGTACCTTAACCTGATCAAGAACTCCTCGCTGGCCACGGCCATCGGCTACCCCGATCTGGTCTCGGTATTCGCCGGTACCACGCTGAACCAGACGGGTCAGGCGATAGAGGTCATCGCCATGACCATGGCGGTCTATCTGACCATCAGCCTGCTGGTGTCGATGTTCATGAACTGGTTCAACGCCCGCGTGGCGCTGGTGGAACGCTAGGAGAGGCGCCATGACGATTCAATACAAGATGATCGAGGCGCGTCCTGCGCCCAGCAATACGGTGGGGCCTGTCGCCTGGTTGCGTGCCAACCTGTTCAGCGGGCCGGTGAACACCATTTTCACCCTGCTTGGCCTTTACCTGCTCTATCTGCTGCTGGTACCGACCATCCAGTGGGCCCTCATCAATGCCGACTGGGTCGGTACCACCCGAGACGACTGCTCACGGGAGGGGGCCTGCTGGGTCTTCGTCAGCACCCGTTTCACCCAGTTCATCTACGGCCTCTATCCGCGCAGCCAGATCTGGCGGGTCGATGTGACCTTCGCCGTCTTCGTCGGCATGATCGCCTGGCTGATGATTCCGCGCCTACCGTTCAAGCGCTGGGTGGCGCTGGCAACCCTGGTGGCCTTCCCGGTGTTCGCCTACGTCATGCTCTACGGCGGCCACTTCGGCCTGCCCGTCGTGCAGACCCATCGCTGGGGCGGTCTGATGCTGACCCTGGTGCTGGCCGTGGTGGGCATGGTGGGAGCGCTGCCGATCGGTATCCTGCTGGCGCTCGGAAGGCGCTCGCAGATGCCCATCGTCAAGAGCTTCTGCGTGGTGTTCATCGAGTTCTGGCGCGGCGTGCCGTTGATCACGGTGCTGTTCATGGCCTCGGTGATGCTGCCGCTGTTCATGCCCACCGGCGTCAGCGTCGACCGCCTGATCCGCGCCTTCATCGGTATCACCCTGTTCCAGAGCGCCTACATGGCCGAGGTCATCCGTGGCGGGCTGCAGGCGATACCCCGCGGCCAGGAGGAAGCGGCGGCGGCGCTGGGCATGAGCTACTGGATGCGCATGGGCCTGATCGTGCTGCCCCAGGCGCTGAAGATGATGATTCCCGGTATCGTCAACACCTTCATCTCGCTGTTCAAGGACACCACCCTGGTCATGATCATCGGTCTGTTCGACCTGTTGGGCATCGTCCAGGCGGCACTGTCGGATTCCCGCTGGCTGGGCTTCGCCCTGGAGGGCTACGTGTTCGCCGCGTTCATGTTCTGGATCTTCTGCTTCAGCATGTCGCGCTACAGTCAGTACCTCGAGCGGAAGCTGCACACCGGCCATAAGAGATAGGAATGAGAACAATGACTGAACAAGCAACCCAGGCCGGCAACGAGACCCCCATGGTCCAGATGCGCGGCGTCAACAAGTGGTACGGCGACTTCCACGTGCTGCGCGACATCGATCTCGAGGTCAAGCGCGGCGAACGAATCGTCATCTGCGGCCCTTCGGGCTCGGGCAAGTCGACGCTGATCCGCTGCATCAACCATCTCGAGGAGCATCAGGCCGGCGAGATCGTGGTCGGCGGCATTCCGCTCACACAGGACGTCAAGCGCATCGAGCAGATCCGCCGCAACGTGGGTATGGTGTTCCAGCACTTCAATCTCTTCCCGCACCTCACGGTGCTGGAGAACTGCTGTCTGGCGCCCATGTGGGTGCAGAAGAAGCCGCGGCGCGAGGCCGAGGAGCAGGCCATGCGCTACCTGGAGCGGGTGCGTATCGCCGAGCAGGCGCGCAAGTACCCGGGCCAGCTCTCCGGCGGCCAGCAGCAGCGCGTGGCGATCGCCCGCTCGCTGTGCATGCACCCCGAGGTGATGCTGTTCGACGAGCCCACCTCGGCGCTCGACCCGGAGATGATCAAGGAGGTGCTCGACGTCATGGTCGAGCTGGCCAACGAGGGCATGACCATGCTCTGCGTGACCCACGAGATGGGCTTCGCCAAGACCGTGGCCGACCGCGTGATCTTCATGGATCAGGGACAGATCATCGAGGAGAATGCGCCGGAGCCTTTCTTCAACAACCCGCAGTCCGAGCGTACCCAGCTCTTCCTCAGTCAGATCCTCGGTCACTAGGAGGCGAGACCGGCGGCGGTGTGGCTTGCTGCATCGCCGGCGTCGCCTGAGGATACGCCATGACACGGTTGCGTCCCGTGCGCTTGGCGGCATAGAGCGCCTGGTCGGCCTGAGTGCTGGCCAGGCTCTGGGCGTGCTCCAGATCCTCGCCGGGAATCAGCCGGGCGATACCGATGCTGATCGTGATGGTGACGGGCGGTGCTGCGGCCATGCCCGCCAGCGGGGGAAGCGAAAAGGGGGTATCGGCGATGCTGGCCCTCAGACGTTCGCCCAGCAGCCACGCCAGAGCATCGTCGAGCCCGCTGACGAATACCGCAAACTCCTCGCCGCCCATGCGGGCCAGCACGTCCTGGCCGCGCAGCTCGTTGTCCAGCCGTGTGGCGACCAGCTTGAGCAGGGCATCGCCGGCGGGGTGCCCGTAGCGATCGTTGATCTGCTTGAAGTGGTCGATGTCGAGCATCAACAGGTGGCAGAGCGTGGTCGAGGAGCGCTTCAGTGTCGTCTGTAGATGGCGTGTCAGGCCGCGCCGGTTCATCACGCCGGTGAGTTCATCGTACTCGGCGGCGAGCATGGCTCGCTCCTCTCCCTGCTTGCGACGGCTGATGTCGATGACCAGCCCCGATATGACGCTGGGCCGGCCGCTGGTGTCGCAAGCCAGTTCGGCGACGAGCTCATGCCAGCGTGCCGGGGTTCCAGGGCGTTGCAGCCGCACGTCCAGGCGAAAGCTCTGGCCTGCATCCGAGCCGTTCAGGCACTGGCGCATCCGCTTCCACAGGCGCCGCCGGTCGGCTCTTAGCATATGGGCCAGCAACCGTCGCAGCGGCAGGCGGGCATAGTCGTCGGGGTAGCCCAGCGTGCGCAGCAGGGCGCGAGAGCACCAGGTCGAACCGCTATGTAGGTCGATTTCCCAGATCCCGCATTCGGCGACCTGTTGAAACAGCTCGAACTGGCGTCGGCGGCTGGCGAGCTGGTGGCGATAGAGTGACGAGGCGATCAGTTCTGCGGCGATGACGAGTGCGTCGAGCCCGGCGCCCTCCCAGTCGAGGGGGCGCTCGCAGTCGTCGATTCCCAGCGTGCCCCACCAGCGGCCGTCCACCATGATGGGGACCGTGATCATCGAGAGTATCTGCTGGCTCTCGAGGTTCTCGCGCAGCGGCCCCGGCGCCATTCGTTCGGTGATGAAGCGTTGTGACATGCCGCGTTGACGCTCGGCGACCATGTGGCGGTAGGTGGGGTCATCGAAAACGCTGGCAAAGAAGCGAAAGCGCTTCTGCGTGAGCTGGCGATAGCGTGGCTTGGCGGCCCACTCGAACACATAGTCCTGAATGACCGCTTCGTCCTGCAGCTCCAGCAGTTGGAAGATCCATACCCGGCTGGCCCCCGAGGCCCGGCCGATCTCGCCCAGCAGTGCATCGACGCCGTCGCCCCAGAAACGTCCCTTCATCAAGGCCCGGCTGCCCTTGGCGAGAGCGGCGAGGAGGCGCATGGCGTCGGGCTGGATCGGAACCGTCATGGGTCGACTCATCCATCGGGCGGTAGACCGATCATAACAGAGGCTTACATTTCTGTTACACCGCAACGTGCACGATGAAAGTGACGAATCCTGGCCGGCCGTAGGTCAGATGCTGCCCTGAGGCTTGAGGGGCTCGGCGGGGCGTGTCACTCGTGCGCTGCCCAGCACGCTGGGTTCGATCTCGACCGAGCGTGCCTCGCTGGTCCATGCGGCCTGGGCATCATGTACTGCAGGGCGGCGTTCGAAGGAGCGCGTCACCACGTCGCCGGGTGCGAAACCGGCACGAGCGGCGAGGTGATGAGGCAACAGGCAGAGCTCGATGAGCAGGCGCAGCGTGAATGCTGCCGCCAGCCACAGCCCGGCACCCGCTGCCAGTTCGGGCCAGGCCAGGTACCAGTCGCTGGCAGCGAACCAAGGGGTGCGTGGCAGCAGCCATAGAGCGGCGGTTACAAGCAGCCCCATCTGCAACAGAAGGTGCAAGAAGAGTAGGAAGCCGCGGGACATGGGGCGGCTGGGAAACAGAAATTGGCGCATCGGGCTCCTCCCTTAGGGACATCGGCATACGATGAACGGTCCGACATCCCTGCCGGCGGTTCGATGCTACCCCAGATCGCGGCCAGCGTCAGCCGTTACGTCGGGCAGCGCTTCGCCGCTCAGTCGAGCAGGGTGATGCTGGCCGGTAGCAGCGCGTCGCGGGCGCGGTGCTCACCGAGCGCACGGCCCGCCAGGGCGGTCAGCAGGATCTGCAGCGGATCGCCGTGGCTCACCAGCAGCACGGTCTCCTGGCGCAGCGATTGCTCCAGTGAGGCGATTACCCCCTGCATGCGAGCGGCGACGCTGGCGGCGCTCTCCACGCCATGCTCGCAATGCTCCGGGTCCTGGGCATCCAGCGCCCAGACGTCGGGATAACGGCAGTCCGGCCCACCTTCGAAATCGCCGAAGTCGCGCTCGCGCAGGCGCGGCTCGGCCTGCAGCGCGAGCCCGAAGTGAGTGGCCACTCGGGTGGCGGTTTCGGTGGTACGCAGGAAGTCGGAATGCAGGATGCGAGTCGGCGATGGCCAGCGCCAGTCGTCGAGCAGCGCTTGCAGCTGTGCCTCGCCCTGGTGGGAGAGGCCGAACGCCGAGAGCCCCCTGGCCGGGGTGCTGATGATCAGGTGCCGCTCGTTGGCCTCGCTGTGACCATGCCGCATCAGCAGGTAGCGGTTGTGGCGCGAGCCCGAAGAGAACTGAAATCGGTTTGACATCGTCTTGTCACACTACCTAGATTGAAGGTTAGTTTCGTTTGCGATCATGCGGGCTTCAGCATGTTCACTTTCGAGCAGGCTAGGCGGGATGCCGGCACAGGTCATCCCGCGTCTTGCCGCAAGATCGGCATACATGAATCCAATAACTCGAATAACGACAAAGATCAGAGAGACACGCCAATGACAACACCCAAGACTTTCGGCCGCGCCGCCCTGAATTCACTGGCTCTGTCCAGCCTGCTGCCTCTGGCCCTGCTGATCTCGGCGCAGGCCCAGGCCGACTGCCCCCGCGGCGCCCTGGACACTCTATTCTGCGACGAGGATGGCGACATGGTCGCCGATCTGCCCGCCGACGAATCCGAGTGGGCCAACCCCGATACGCTGATCTTCGCCTATACCCCGGTGGAGGATCCAGCCATCTACTCCGACATCTGGCAGCCCTTCATTGATCATCTCCAGGAAGTGACCGAGCGTAACGTACGCTTCTTCGCCGTGCAGTCCAACTCGGCTCAGGTCGAGGCCATGCGCAGCGGGCGACTGCACATCGCCGGCTTCTCCACCGGCCCGACGCCGTTCGCGGTGAACCTGGCCGGCGCGGTGCCGTTCGCCCTGATGGGCTCCGACGACGGTCAGTTCGGTTATACCCTGCAGGTCTACACTCACGTCGATTCCGGCATCGACGATCTGGAGGACCTGCGTGGCAAGCGGGTGGCGCACACCTCGCCAACGTCGAACTCCGGCAATCTGGCGCCGCGGGCGCTGTTCCCGGAGCTCGGCATCGTGCCCGATGAGGACTACGAGGTGGTCTACTCCGGCAGTCACGACCAGTCGATGCTGGGCGTGGTCGCTCGCGACTATGACGCCGCACCGGTGGCCTCCGAGGTGGTCGAGCGCATGGCGGCGCGGGGTCTCTATGATCCGGACGAGGTCAAGATCATCTACGAGACCGATGCGTTCCCCACCACTTCCTACAACTACGCGCACAACCTCCACCCTGACCTGGTCGAGAAGATCAAGGAAGCCTTCTTCACCTTCGATTTCGAAGGCACGGCGCTGGGCGATGAGTTCGAGGGCGTCGACAAGTTCATCCCCATCAACTACCAGGAGCACTGGGAGGTCATCCGTACCATCCAGGCCGCCAACGACGTGCGCTACACCCGCGAGGACCTGGAGCAGGAGTAAACCTGGCAGCGTGCAGCCGGGGCCCTCGGCTTCGCCGGGGGCGTCTCCGTTTCTCTTTCCGCGAGGTGGGTGAATGCTGGAAATTTCAAAGCTGGTCAAGCGTTACGGCCGTGACGAGCCGGTGCTCAAGGAGCTGGATCTGACGGTCGAAGGCAGCAGCGTGGTCTCCATCGTCGGCGCCTCCGGGGCCGGCAAGAGCACCATGCTGCGCTGTATCAACCGCCTGGTGGAGCCCACCTCGGGTTCGATCAAGCTCAACGGTACCGAGCTGGTTCACCTGCGCGGGCGCGAACTACGCCGTGCCCGGCGCAAGATCGGCATGGTGTTTCAGGGCTTCAACCTGATCGACCGTCTCACGGTGATGGAGAACGTGCTGGCAGGGCGGCTCGGCTACGTCAATCTCTACCAGGCGATTACCCGCCGCTATCCCCAGAGCGATATTGAGCGCGCCTTCACGCTGATGGAACGGGTGGGCATCGCCCACTATGCCAACAAGCGGGCCGACGAGCTTTCCGGAGGTGAGCGTCAGCGGGTCGGCGTGGTACGGGCGCTGATGCAGGAACCGGAAATCCTGCTCGCCGACGAGCCCACGGCCTCGCTCGACCCGCGTACCTCCGAGCAGATCATGAAGCTGCTGCAGAGCCTGGCCAGCGAACTCTCACTGCCGGTGCTGATCAACATTCACAACGTGGCCCAGGCCAAGGCCTACACCGAACGCATCGTCGGCTTGCGCCATGGCCGGATGATCTTCGACGGCGCGCCGGCCGATTTCGGCAAGGAGGCGCTGGACGCCATCTACGGCGGCATCGAGACAGCCGAAGACGAGATCACCGAGGAGCCCGGCCGCCCGGCGCAGCAGGGGGTGGCTCATGACTCGACCTGACCAGGCCGCCGCGCCGCGTACCTGGCGCAAACCGCCCTTCATCGCCAACCCGGTGCTGCGCTATGGGCTGTGGCTGGTGGTGATCGTCTACCTGGTGTGGGCCTTCGGCTCGCTGCCGTTCAACTGGGCGCGCATCAGCGAGGGCCTGCCACGGGCGGCACGTATCTTCGGCGGCGGCTTTCCTCCCAGCTTCGAGCGCAGCGGGCTGCTGATCACCGGCTTCAAGGAGAGTTTCCAGATCGCCATTCTGGCCACCCTGATGGGGGTAGCGCTGTCGATCCCCTTCGCCGTGATGGCGGCCAAGAACGTGGCGCCCAAGCCCATCTACCTTCTCGGACGTGCGGTGATCATCGTCTCGCGCAGCTTCCATCCGGTGATCGTCGCCATCCTGTTCGTGGCAGCGGTGGGCTTCGGTCCGCTGGCCGGGATCCTGACGCTCACGATCTACTCGATCGGCTTCGTCGGCAAGCTGCTGGCGGAGGAGATCGAGGAGATCGACTGGGGCCAGGTCGAGGCGATGAAAGCCGCCGGAGCGGGCTACCTGGCGACGCTGATCTATGCCGTGTTTCCGCAGATCCTGCCGCGCCAGGTGGGGCTCTCCATGTACCAGCTCGACAGCAACCTGCGCGCCTCGGCGGTGGTCGGCATCGTCGGCGCCGGCGGCATCGGCGGTACCCTGATGAATGCCTTCGGTCGCTACGACTACGATTTCGCCTTTGCCATCCTGCTCATGATCATTGCCGTGATTCTGGTCAGTGAAGGCATCAGCGGCTGGGTGAGGAAGAAGATATGGTAGATCATGCCGGAGCCCTGGCCGACCGCGTCTGGCGGCGCTACGACCGCAAGCAGCAGCTGATCCGCTACGGCGTGCTGCTGATTACCGTGATGGTGGTCTACTGGGCGATACGCGACATCGACATCTTCTGGCCCTGGGTGTGGGACGCTCCCAACCAGATCTCGAGCCTGGGCGCGCGCATGTGGCCGCCCGACCCCTCGCGGCTTGCCGCGATCACCAACGCGCTGCTGGAGACGGTGCACATCGCCACCCTGGCGACCCTGCTGACGATCTTCATTGCGCTGCCGGTCTCCTACATCGCGGCCCAGAACACCACGCCCAACCGCGCCTGCCTGTGGCTGGGGCGCTTCATCCTGGTAGCCAGCCGCTCGGTGAACACCATCATCTGGGCACTGCTGTTCGTGGCCATCTTCGGCCCCGGGGTTCTGGCGGGAATCCTGGCCATCATGTTTCGCTCCATCGGCTTCATCGGCAAGCTGATGGGCGAGGCCATCGAGGAGATCGACCGTCGCCCGGTGGAGGCCATGGAAGCCACCGGCGCCTCCAAGGCCAAGGTCATCGCCTATGCCGTCGTGCCCCAGGTGATGCCGGCTTTCTTCGCCATCGTCATCCTGCGCTGGGACATCAACATCCGTGAATCGACGGTGCTGGGTCTGGTCGGCGCCGGCGGTATCGGGGTGATCCTGCAGGGAGCCATCGACACCTTCGCCTGGCCCACGGTGGCCACCATCCTCATCGCCATCATCGTGCTAGTGCTGATCGGCGAGGCGGTGACGGGCCTGCTGCGACGCAAGGTGCTCTGAGGGACGACGGCTTGTTGTCCGGTTGACCTTCCCGGCTGCCCTTGCCATGTTGAAATCGAGGTCCCGCGATGGGGCTCCATTCACTGCATCAAGGAGAGGCTATGACAACGTATATCGTGGTGGCCGATGCGGCTAGGGCGCGCGTATTCACCCGCGACGCGCTGAAGCTGGAGGAGAAGGAGAGCCTGGTGCACGCCGAAGGGCGTCTGCACGAGGGAGACCTGGTCACCGGCGAGACGGGAGCCGTCGACGAGTCGACCTCTCACACTCGGCGTTCCAGTCGCGGTGACAGCGTGGCGCTGGACCATGAGGCGGAGATCTTCGCCAAGCAGATCGCCGAGCGAATCTACAAGGCCAGGGTCGACAACAGCATGGACAAGCTGATCCTCGTCGCTCCGCCCCGCTTCCTGGGCGTGCTGCGTGACAAGATCGACGGGCCGACCAGCAAGCTGATCATCCACACCCTGGACAAGGATCTCTCCAAGGCGCCGCTGAACGATATCCAGAAAGCCGTCAGCGACATGCGCTGAAGCGACTTTGGCCTCGCGCTCGAGCCTGAACTCAAGCGTGCACTCAAGAAAGGGGCGTTCTTGCCGATAGAAGGAGCATGGCTGTGAAGTTTACTTCGCTGCAACATGCTATCCACTTCAGCGAGAACGCCCATGCACCTCAGATCGATCCGCCAATTCGTGGTCATGCTGGCCGGACCCTGCCTGTTGGCAGTGGTCGTGGCTCTGGTCGTTTATGCCCTGTTCTCCTCGGCACGTACCCAGCAGACCGTCGAGACCCACACGCGCGAACTGCTCGAAGGGGCCGTAGACGAGCGCCTGGCGGTGTTGGCGGACGCCGAGGCCGGCAGGATCCAGCGCGAACTCGAGCATGCCCTGACCCTGGCCACCCAGTTGGCAGATACCAACGCGCTGATGGGCCAGCGGGACGGCAGCGGCCGCACCGCCCTTGGCCTGAGCCGGCGCGAGCTCTCCAATCTGGTGCGCGAGACGGTGGTGCAGAACCCTTCGCTGCTGGACGCCTTCATCGGCTGGGAGCCTGATGCTTTCGGCCGCGATGCGCTGTATGCCGATCTTGGCGAAAGCGACGGCTACGACGGCAGCGGTCGCTTCATGCCCTGGTGGTATCGCACCGGGGAGGGCGGCGTCGAGGTGTTGCCGCTGGGCGAGACCATGGAGAGCACGGCGCTGCTCGGCAATGGCGTGCGTGAGGGCGAATACTACCTCTGCCCGCGGGAGAGCCTCGCCCCCTGTATCATCGACCCGGCGCCCTACGACTTCGGCGGCGAGACGCTACTGGTCACCTCGTTCAACGTGCCGATCCTGGTCGAGGGGGCGTTTCGCGGCGTGGCCGGTGTCGACCTGTCGCTGGATTTCATCCAGGCACTGCTGCTCGAGGCCAACCAGTCGCTCTACGGAGGGGCGGGCGAAATGGCCCTGGTGGCGGGGCGCGGGGGGCTGGTGGCCTATACCGCCAATGCCGAGCGGCTCGGCGATGCGGCAAGCGAAGCCTTCGATGCTCAGGTGCTGTCGGCCCTCGAGCAGGCTCAGGCGGAGGGCTCCAGCGTGAGCCTGGTGCGGGATGGCATGCTGGAGCGCTATCAGCCCTTCACCATCGGCGAGAGCGAGCAGCCCTGGACGCTGATGATCCGGCTGCCCGAAGCGGCGGTGATGGCAGAGCTAACGGCGCTGCAGGCGATGATGAACGAGCAGCGCCGGGCCGACACCCTGGGCATGGCGCTGGTCGGCCTGCTGCTGGCGGCATTGGGGCTCGCCGCCCTGTGGTGGGTCGGCACCCGCGTGTCGCGGCCGCTGCGCCTGCTGGCCGAACGCATGCGTGAGATCGCCACCGGCGACGGCGATCTGACCCAACGCCTGCCGGTACGAGGGCGCGACGAGAGCGCCGAGCTCGCCATTCAGTTCAATGCCTTCGTCGACAAGATTCACGACGTGCTGCTCGACGTGCGCGCCAGCAGCGAATCGGTACGTATAGCGGCCAGCGAGATCGCCAACGGCGGCGAGGATCTGTCGCGGCGCACCGAGCAGGCCGCTGCCAGTCTGCAGCAGACCTCCGCCTCCATGGAGCAGATCTCGGCCACGGTAGAGCACACCTCGGCCTCCTCGCGGGAAGCCAACGGCCTGTCGAAGTCGGCCGCCGAGGTCGCCCAGCGCTCCGGCGAAACGGTCGGCCAGGTGGTGGACACCATGCAGGAGATCAGCCGCTCGTCGCAGCAGATCGGCGAGATCGTCAAGGTCATCGACGGCATCGCCTTTCAGACCAACCTGCTGGCGCTCAATGCTTCGGTCGAAGCCGCCCGGGCCGGCGAGCACGGCCGCGGCTTCGCCGTGGTGGCCGGTGAGGTGCGCCAACTGGCCACGCGCAGCGCCGAGGCCTCGCGCGACATCCGTTCCCTTATCGAGGCCTCCAGCCAGCGTGTCATCACCGGTACCGAGCTTGTGGGACGCGCCGGCGAGAGCATGGGCGAGCTGATGGCCAGCGTGAACCGGGTAGCCAACATGCTCGGCGAGATCAGTATGGCCGCTGGTGAGCAGAGCGACGGCATCGGCCAGGTCAGCGTGGCCGTGGCCGACCTCGACCGTACGATTCAGCAGAACGCCGCGCTGGTGGAGGAGTCGACCACCGCCGCCGAGCAGCTCAGCGAGCAGGCCGATCGTTTGGCCCAGGTCGTCGGCGGGTTCCGTCTGCGCGATCGCTGACGGCAGGGGCCAAGGGACCCTGGGGTAAGGCAACAGGAGGGTCAGGAGACCGGCGGCAGGTCGATCTCGTCGCTGCGCCTGACCCCCTCAGTCATCTGCCGGCACAGGCGCAGGAATTCGCGCATGCCGGTGGCCAGGTACTTGTGGCGGTGCCAGATGAAGGCGAACTGGCGGCTCAGGTCGAGCTCGGGAGTGGGAATCGGCACCAGGCTACCGCGGCGGAAGGCGTCACGCAGCGCCAGCTTCGACACGCAGCCGATGCCGAGCCCCGACTCCACCGCGCGCTTGATGCCCTCGGTATGTTCCAGCTCCAGCAGCGTATTGAAGCGCCCGCGGCGATGCCTTGCGGCCTGCTCCAGCGTCATGCGCGTGCCCGAGCCCTGCTCGCGCATGATCCAGGCCTCGCGCAGCAGCCGCTCCAGCTCCACCGGCCCCTGGCCGGCCAGCGGATGGCGGGGCGAACAGAACACCGACAGTTCGTCCTCCACCCAGGACTGGGTGATCACGTCCTCCTCCTCGCAGTGCCCTTCGATGAGCCCCAGGTCGAGCTCGTGCTGACGCACGCGGTCGATGATCTCCCGCGTATTGCGCACCGCCAGGCGTACTCGGCTGCCCGGATGGCGCTGCATGAAATCGCTGATCAGCAGCGTCGCCAGGTAGTTGCCGATGGTCAGGGTGGCGCCCACGTCGAGCGAACCGATGCCCTGCTGACCGTGCAGGATCTCCTCGATCTCCTCGGCGCGGTCGAGCAGCGCCACCGCCTTGGGCAGCAGCTGAAAGCCCAGCGCGTTGAGCCGCAGCCGCTTGCCGATACGGTCGAGCAGCTGGCAGTCGAACTGGCGCTCGAGTTCGGCCAGGGCGGTACTGGTGGCCGACTGCGACAGGGAGAGCGCCCGAGCGGCGCGGGAGACGCTCTCGTGCTGGGCGACGGCGACGAAGACCTCGAGTTGGCGCAGGGTGAAATGCATGAAACGGCTCGATGTTGATCTATATCAGTAATCTGGATAAAGGATATCCATACAATCCAATTAACAGATAAACCTTGCGCTCTTATAATGCAAGCAAATCATCTAGCCCAATGCTTTATTCGATATAGGAATATCTAGGAGCCGGCATGAGCAAGTTTGCGTTGGAAGAGGTTCTCAGTGTCCACCACTGGAACGACACCCTGTTCAGCTTCCGCACCACCCGCGAGCGCAGCCTGCGCTTCAAGAACGGTCAGTTCGTGATGATCGGCCTCGAAGTGAACGGCAAGCCGCTGATGCGTGCTTACTCCATCGCCAGCCCCAACTACGAGGACCACCTCGAGTTCTTCAGCATCAAGGTGCCCGATGGCCCGCTGACCTCGCGTCTGCAGCACCTCAAGGTGGGCGACCAGATCATGGTCAGCCGCAAGCCCACCGGCACCCTGGTCACCGACGACCTGCTGCCGGGGCGCAACCTCTACTTCCTTTCCACCGGTACCGGCTTGGCCCCGTTCATGAGCCTGATCCAGGACCCGGAGGTGTACGAGCGCTACGAGAAGGTGATCCTGGTGCACGGCGTGCGCAGTGTCAGCGAGCTGGCCTATGCCGACTTCATTCAGAAGGAGCTGCCGGCTCACGAATACCTGGGCGACGAGATCCGCGAGAAGCTGGTCTACTACCCCACGGTGACCCGCGAGGAGTTCCACACCATGGGCCGCCTCACCGACCATATCCGCAGCGGCAAGCTGTTCGAGGACACCGGCATTGCGCCGATGGATCCCAAGCAGGACCGCGCCATGATCTGCGGCAGCCCGGCGATGCTCGACGAGACCAGCGCCCTGCTGGACGACCTGGGCTTCAACATCTCGCCGCGCATGGGCGAACCCGGCGATTACGTCATCGAGCGCGCCTTCGTCGAGAAATAAAAAGGGGCGTTCGGTGCTTGGCGAGCTTCAAAAAACCCACGGCCTTGCGGTCGTGGGTTTTTGTTTGACTGGGCTTATACCGCATCCTTGCCGGTTTCGCCGGTACGAATCCGGATCACCTGCTCAAGCGGCGTGATGAAGATCTTGCCGTCGCCGATCTTTCCGGTATTGGCCACTTGGGTGATGGCATCGATCACCTGCTCGATCAGGTCGTCGTCGATGGCGATCTCCACTTTCACCTTGGGCAGGAAGTCGACCACGTATTCGGCACCGCGATAGAGCTCGGTGTGGCCCTTCTGACGACCGAAGCCCTTCACCTCGGTCACGGTGATACCCTGCACCCCGATCTCCGAAAGCGACTCGCGAACGTCGTCGAGCTTGAACGGCTTGATGATGGCGGTCACCAGTTTCATGGTCTGTTTCCTCGTTGTCGTGCGGGGTTCTTCGCTCGAACCCGGGCGGGTACGAATCGGCTGGCCTCAAGCATACACCGCCCTTGGCAGGAAGAAAAAAGGCTCCCCGCAGGGAGCCCGGAAGGGGTAAGCGTTTATTCTGGGCGGGGCTGACCGACCGGTGCGCCGGCTGCGTAGCCGCCGGACTGCGGACGTCCACCACTGCCGCCGTAGACACGGGCGACACTGAACTCGGGGTAGGCTTCCATACCGCACTCGGCCAGATCGACCCCCTCGTACTCTTCCTCTTCGCTGACGCGTACGCCCATGATCGCCTTGATGATCAGCCACACGGCGAGGCTGGCGGCGAAGACCCAGGCGAAGATCGCCAGGCCGCCGATGATCTGTGCACCGAAGGTGGCTCCGTCGTTGGAGAGCGGCACCGCCAGCAGACCCCAGATGCCGACCACACCGTGCACCGAGATGGCGCCGACCGGATCGTCGATCTTCAGCTTGTCGAGGGTGACGATGGCGGCCACCACGATGATGCCGCCCACGGCACCGATCAGGGTCGCGCCCAGCGCCGTGGGCTCCAGCGGCTCGGCGGTGATCGCCACCAGGCCGGCGAGGGCGCCGTTCAGGGCCATGGTCAGGTCGGCCTTGCGGAACCAAACCTTGGCCAGGATCAGCGCGGCGATGACGCCACCGGCCGCCGCGGCGTTGGTGTTGACCAGCACCTGGGCCACGTTGTTGGCCGAGGCCACGTCGGAGAGCTTGAGCTCCGAGCCGCCGTTGAAGCCGAACCAGCCCATCCACAGGATGAAAGTACCCAGGGTGGCCAGCGGCATGTTGGCACCCGGGATGGCGTGAATGCTGCCGTCCTTGCCGTACTTGCCCTTGCGCGGGCCGAGGACCAGCACGCCGGCCAGTGCCGCGGCCGCACCGGCCATGTGCACGATGCCGGAGCCGGCGAAGTCGGAGAAGCCCAGCTCGTCGAGCCAGCCCTCGCCCCATGTCCAGTAGCCGGACACCGGGTAGATGAAGCCGGTCATGACCACGGCGAAGGCGAGGAAGGCCCACAGCTTCATGCGCTCGGCCACGGCGCCGGAGACGATCGACATGGCGGTGGCGACGAACACTACCTGGAAGAAGAAGTCGGCGCGCATGGAGTAGTAGGGGGCGTCTTCACCACCGGCGGTGACCGCATCGACGCTGTTCTCGCCGCCGATCAGTACGCCCAGGTTGGGCAGGATGCCACCGGCATCGCTCGAGTACATGATCGAGTAGCCCACCAGCAGATACATGGTACAGGCAATGGCGAACAGGGCGATGTTCTTGGTCAGGATCTCGGCGGTGTTCTTGGCGCGCACCATGCCGGCTTCCAGCATCGAGAAGCCGGCGGCCATCCACATCACCAGCACGCCGCAGATCAGGAAATAGAAGGTGTCGAGCGCATAGCTCAACTCGGCAAGTTCACTCATGGCTGTTCTCCGTTGTTCTCGTTATGTCGATCAGACGGCTTCGGCGCCGCGTTCGCCGGTACGGATGCGAATCACATCCTCCAGCGGCGTCACGAAGACCTTGCCGTCGCCGATCTTGCCGCTGTTGGCCGCACCGCAGATGGCATCCAGCACGCTCTCGACGCGGGAGTCGTCCACGGCCACCTCGACCTTGACCTTGGGCAGGAAATCGACCACGTATTCGGCGCCGCGGTAGAGCTCGGTGTGGCCCTTCTGACGGCCGAAGCCTTTCACTTCGGTCACGGTGATGCCTTGCACGCCGTTGTCGGCCAGGGCCTCCCGTACGTCGTCGAGCTTGAACGGTTTGATGATGGCGGTGATGAGCTTCATTAGCGTCTCTCCATGCTGGTATTGGGCGATGGGTTGCCAGCTGCTGTGTCTTGCTTATGCGCATTACGTGCCATTTCCGAAAAAAACCTTTTCTTACAGCCGTTTTTCAGGACGAGATAGGCTCGATTCACCAAGAGGGAGAGGAGGGTTACGCGCCCGTGCACCAGCTTGGTGCCTTGTTGTGGTGCAGGCGCGCCATGTCGGAGCGTGAGAAGGGAATGCGTCGTTGCAGCGCCTTGCGTATGCTGTAGAGCAACATGCCCAGGCGAAAGGAGAAGCGCACCATGGCGAGTCAGGACCCCATCAGCCGGTTGGCGCAGCAGCTCGGCGAGCGCCTGCAGGGGGCGGCCCAGGCGCCGGAAGAGTTGCAGAAGGGAATACAGCAGGTCGTACGCGGCGCCTTCGACCGCCTCGAGCTGGTATCGCGGGAGGATTTCGACATCCTGATGGACGTGCTGCAGCGCACGCGCATCCGGGTCGAGGCGCTGGAGCAGCAGGTGGCGGCGTTGGAGAAGGCGCTGGCGGCCCGCGAGACCCCGGTGACCCAGGCGACCCTCACGCTGCCCGAGGATGCGGGCAAGAACGCTGACGAACCCGGCGAAGCCAAGCGCTGAGCCAGCGTGGAGAGCCCGTTGCGGCATAGTGCTAGTATCTGAGCCTCACGCAAATGAACTGCGAGGGACCGCAAGATGCTGGCGATCGTTGCCACGCGGGCCGGCCTGGGGCTGGAAGCGCCCGAGGTGCAGGTCGAGGTACATCTGGCCAACGGCCTGCCGGGAATGACCCTGGTGGGCCTGCCCGAGGCCGCCGTCAAGGAGAGTCGCGAACGGGTGCGCAGCGCCCTCACCAACGCTGGCTTCGACTTCCCCAACACACGCAGAATCGTGCTCAACCTGGCGCCCGCCGACCTGCCCAAGGTCGGCGGGCGTTTCGACCTGCCCATCGCGCTGGGCATTCTGGTGGCCTCAGGCCAGCTTCCCGGTGAGGCGCTCGAAGGCATCGAGAGCGTCGGCGAGCTGGCGCTGGACGGCCGGCTGCGTCCCATCAGCGGCGTACTGCCGCTGGCGCTGGCGGCACGCAAGGCCGGGCGCAAGCTGATCGTGCCTAAGGAGAATGCCGACGAGGCGGCCCTGGCCGGCGATCTGCAGGTGTTGCCGGCAGAGCATCTGCTC
>NZ_BAEU01000015.1:0-14486 GCF_000246875.1 Halomonas sp. KM-1 | reverse complement strand
AGACCCACACCGGTACGCGGCCGGATGCCGGCAGCCAGTCGCCGATGGTCTTGAGCAGTGCCGGTTCGTAGGCTGGCGGGGTCAGCGCCAGCATGCCCTGGTTGCTGCCGCCCCGGGCCAGCACGGCACCCTGGGCATCCATGGCCCAGGCGCGCAGATGGCTCGAGCCCCAGTCCACGGCGATCCAGGCGAGACGCTCAGGAATTTCCTCGTGCATGCTCGGCCTCCTCACCACTCGGCGATGGAGCCGTCCGCGTGGCGCCATACCGGGTTGCGCCAGCGATGTCCCAGCTTGGCCCGCTCCTCGACGAAGGCCTCGTCGATCTCCACACCGAGCCCCGGCCCCTGAGGAACGGCACAGAAGCCCTCTTCGATGGCCAGCACCGACTTGTCGATCAGATAGTCGAGCACGTCGTTGTCGCGGTTGTAGTGAATGCCCATGCTCTGCTCCTGGATGAAGGCGTTGTGGCTCACCGCGTCCAACTGCAGCGAGGCGGCCAGGGTCAGCGGGCCGAGCGGACAGTGCGGCGCCAGGGCCACGTCGTGGGCCGAAGCCAGCGCGGCGATCTTCAGCCCCTCGCTGATACCGCCGCAGTGGGAGAGGTCGGGCTGGACGATGTCGATCATGCCCTCGGCCAGCAGGTCGCGGAATTCGAAGCGGGTGTGCAGCCGTTCCCCGGTGGCCAGCGGATAGCCCAGGCCGCCGGCGATGTGCTTGAGCGCCGGCAGGTGCTCGGGTGCCAGCGGCTCCTCGACGAACATCGGGTGGTAGGGCTCCAGCTCGCGCAGCAGCGCCTTGGCCATGGGACGGTGCACGCGGCCGTGGAAATCGATGGCGATGCCCACCTCAGGTCCCACCGCCTCGCGCGCCTCGGCAACCCGCGCCACCGCTTCGTCGATCTTGCGGTGCGAGTCGACGATCTGCATCTCGGCGGTGCCGTTCATCTTGAACGCGGTGAAGCCCCGCGCCACCAGCTCTCTGGCGCCGGCACCCACCTCGCTCGGGCGGTCGCCGCCGGTCCAGGCGTACATGCGCATGCGCTCACGTACCGCGCCGCCCAGCAGCTGGTGCACCGGCACGCCCAGGTCGCGACCCTTGAGGTCCCACAGCGCCTGGTCGATGCCGGCGATGGCGCTCATCAGGATCGGGCCGCCGCGGTAGAAGCCGGCACGGTAGAGCGTATTCCACAGGTGCTCGATGCGATGCGGATCCTGGCCGATCAGGTAGTCGGCCAGCTCGTGCACGGCAGCTTCCACCGTGGCGGCACGACCCTCGATGACCGGCTCGCCCCAGCCGTAGCAGCCCTCGTCGGTCTCGATCTTGAGGAACAGCCAGCGCGGCGGCACCTGCCAGGTCTTGAGTCGGGTGATTCTCACCAGGGGTCTCCTCGATTGCGCAGAGCTCCATACCGACGGTGGCCGGAGAGAGGCTTGCCTGTCGGCATGCGGATTCACTATTAGAGCATGTATGCTTGTATGACAAGTTGACCGGGTCATCATCATGGCGAGGTGGCTTCGCCAGACACGAGGGGGGTGGATGAACATGGGACGCAACGACTTCAAGCGGCGGCTGCTCGCGGGGGAGCCCTTGACCGGCATCTGGCTGGGGCTGGCCAGTTCCTACGTGGCAGAGCTGGCGGCCACTGCGGGCTTCGACTGGCTGCTGCTGGACGGCGAGCATGCCCCCAACGACTTGGCCAGCCTGCTCGGCCAGCTGCAGGCCATCGCTCCCTATGCCAGTCAACCGGTGGTGCGTCCGCCCCATGGCGACACCGCGCTGCTCAAGCAGTACTTGGATATCGGGGCGCAGAACTTGTTGATTCCCATGGTGGAAACCGCCGAGCAAGCCGCCGAGCTGGTGGCGGCCACGCGCTATCCCCCGCACGGCATTCGCGGCATGGGCAGTATGCTGGCGCGAGCCTCGCGCTGGGGCCAGGTCGAAGACTATGTCGCCCGCGCCGATGACGAGATCTGCCTGATCCTGCAGCTGGAGAGCCCCCGTGCGCTGGCCAATCTCGAGGCTATCGCCGCCGTGGAAGGGGTCGATGCGCTGTTCGTGGGGCCGGCAGATCTCTCCGCGGCGATGGGCCATCGCGGCAACCCGGGGCACCCGGAAGTACGTGCTGCCATCGACGACGCCATCGTCAGGATCCGCGCCGCCGGCAGCGTGGCCGGCATTCTCACGCTGGACGAGCAGCAGGCCCACGACTACCTGGCGGCGGGGTGCGGCTTCGTCGGGGTGGGTATCGATGCCCTGCTGCTGGCCCAGGCGCTGCGCGGCCTGGCAGGGCGTTTCCGCCCGGCCTGACCGCACGTGCAAAAGTTGCCGAGGCTCAGCGGGCGGCAAGATCGCGCATCAGCGCTCGCAGGCCGTAGCGCCAGGGCGGCAGGGCATCGCTTCTGTCCACGTGATTGACCAGGGCGCCCAGCGCCGGCGTGGCGATGGTGACCCGGTCGCCCAGGTGATGGGTAAAGCCCTGGCCGGCGCCGTCGCGGTCCTGGATCGGCGAGAACATGGTGCCGAGGTAGAGCATGAAGCCATCGGGGTACTGGTGGTGGGCGCCGTGGGTCTGGCTGACCAGGTCGAGCGGGTCGCGGCTGATCTCGCCCATGTCGCTCTCGCCCTCGAGCAGGAAGTCGTCGTCGGTGCCCTCGATGCGCAGGGTGACCCGGGCGCGGCGCACGTCATCGATGCCGAAATTCTCGTCGAACAACCGAATGAAGGGACCGATGGCGCTGGAGGCATTGTTGTCCTTGGCCTTGCCCAGTAGCAGGGCGCTGCGCCCCTCGATATCGCGCAGGTTGACGTCGTTGCCGAGGGCAGCACCTCTGACCGTGCCGCGGCTGTCCACCGCCAGCACGATCTCCGGTTCCGGGTTGTTCCACTGCGACGCCGGGTGCAGGCCCACACCGGCGCCGAAGCCCACCGAGGAGAGCGGCTGCGCCTTGGTGAACACCTCGGCGTCGGGACCGATGCCGACCTCCATGTACTGCGACCAGCCCCCGCGGGCCTGCAGCTCGCGCTTTAGCGTCATGGCCTCTTCGGAGCCCGGCACGATGCGTGACAGGTCGCTGCCGATCAGCGCCTGCAGCTCTGCGCGCAGGGCGCTGGCCCGGGCCGGGTCGCCCCCCGCCTGCTCCTCGATCACCCGCTCGAGCAGACTCACCGCAAAGGTCACGCCGCAGGCCTTCACCGCCTGCAGGTCGCAGGGGGCCAGCAGGTAAGGGGTCCGTTGCGGCTCGGCCAGGGCGTTCTCCAGCAGCTGCTCCACGGAGCCCAGCGAGGGGCCCTCGGCATTCGCCAACGCCTCGAGCAGGTCGTCGCGCTCGAGCAGGTCGGCCATGGTTGGTCCCAGTTGGGTGACGTCGATGGCTTCTCCGTTGCGCACCGTGATCAGGACGGGGCCGGGATTCGGTGTGTCGCACCAGACCCGGCCGACCAGGCAGGCACGGTCCAGATCCCGAGGCAGGCAGTCGCGTAACGAGAGAGGGGTCATGGGGGTCTCCGGTGAGGGCGGAGTGGCGCCTGGCCAGGTTCCGCCTATCATGTTATTGATGTAGGTATGTATGACAGGTATGCCAGCTCTCCTAACTCTATCGCAAGGGCGCAGATGGGTCGAGGAGCAAGATTGGGCGAGACGAACCGCGAGGGGCAAACGATGTTCGAGGTCAACGGAGGTGCAATCGCCATCACCATGGGCGACCCGGCGGGCATCGGCCCGGAGATCATCTGTCGTGCCCTGGCAGAAATGTCGCCGGAGGAGCGTGACGGCACCCTGCTGGTAGGTGATCCGGTCATCTATCGCCGGGCTGCCGCCCTGCTCGGCGCCGCGCTCGACTTCGCTGCACTGGAGGAGGCCCGTGCCGGCGATGGCAAGATAGCGGTGGCCGAGGTGGCTGCCGAAGCAGAGATCGCCGATGGCCGCATTAGTGCTGCTAGCGGTGACCTGGCCTTTCGCTGTGTAAAACGGGCGGTGGAGCTGGTGCAGGCGGGCCGCGCCCGGGTGATCGTCACCGCGCCGCTGAACAAGGCGGCGCTGCATGCCTCAGGGCATCACTACGATGGCCATACCGGCATGCTGGCGGCGCTCACCGGTGCGCCCTCCTCCTTCATGCTGCTCGCCTCCGAGACGCTCTCCACGCTGCACGTTTCCACTCATGTGTCGCTACGCGATGCCATCGAGCGGGTCACCGAGGCGCGCATCGCCGCCACCGTGGCGGTGGGGCACGAGCACCTGGTGAGCATGGGCATTCCGCAGCCGCGTATCGCCGTGGCCGGACTCAACCCTCACTGCGGTGAAGGTGGCATTTTCGGCGACGAGGATGAGCGGATCATTGCGCCGGCGGTGCGTGAGCTGCGCGAACGCGGCTTCGAGGTGCAGGGGCCGATCTCGGCGGACACCGTCTTCTATCGCGCCTCGCGCGGCGAGTTCGACCTGGTGGTGGCGCAGTATCACGACCAGGGCCATATCCCGGTGAAGCTGATCGCCTTCGACACCACGGTCAACGTCAGCCTAGGGCTGCCGATTCAGCGCACCTCGGTGGACCACGGCACCGCCTTCGATATCGCCTGGCAGGGCCGCGCGGACGCCACCAATCTGGGCGCGGCCATCGCCTATGCGCGCCGCTTGGCCGCGGGCGGCGGGTCATGAACGGCTGCCGGGTCGCCATCGTCGCCGACGACTTGACCGGCGCACTGGATGCAGCGGCTCCCTTTGCCGCCCGTGGGGCGCAGGCGCGGGTGGTGATCGCCCCCGAGCGGCTCGAGGCGGCGCTGAGCGCTTGGGGCGAAGCCCCGCCAGAAGTGATTGCCGTTAACACGGAGTCGCGCCATCTACCGGCGGCCGAGGCTGCCGAGCGGGTGGCCACGGTGGCCCGGCGTCTCTCCCCATACACCCCCACGGTGTGGTTCAAGAAGGTCGACTCCACCCTGCGCGGCCAGGTGGTGGCCGAGAGCCTGGCCATGCGTGACGTCGTCCCGCGGCGTTTGCTGGTGGCACCGGCGGTGCCGGCCCAGGGGCGAACGGTGTGCGAGGGGCGGGTGTGGGTCGAGGGGGAACCGCTGGGCGACTCCCTGGAGCGTGCTTTTGGCGCCGCGGGGGTGCCCTTGGCCAAGCATGCCAAGCCCTGTGACGCGCCGCTTCCCGAGGGCGACTGCGTGGCCGATGCGGCAAGCGACCGCGAGCTGGCCTGCCTCTACGATGCGGTACTGCGGGCGCCCGGCCACTGGCTGCTGGTGGGAGCCGCAGGATTGGCGACGGCCGTCGCCCAGCGCTGCTTTGGCCTGCTGCGAGTCGCCCCCTGTCCGCTGGTAGGCGTCGAGCGCGTGCTCTACGCGGTGGGCTCCCGCGCGCAACGAACCCAGGAGCAGGAGCGGCGGCTGCGAGAGCATGTCCCGGCTCTGGCCCGGTTGACGGCGCTGAAGGGGGGCGATGAAGAGGCCACGGCAGTGCTGCTGACCCCCGGCGCTGATGACGATACCGAGCTGGCGCCGTCGCAGATTGCCGCCGCCATGGGCGAGGCGGCATTGCGGACGGTATCGCACTGGCCAGAGGCGGCTACAGGGTTGCTCTTTCTCAGCGGCGGCGATATCGCCGTGGCGACCCTCTCCCGGCTGGGGGGCGCGGTCATCGCGGTGGAGGCGGAGTGGGCCCCCGGGATTGCCCTGGGGCATCTGGAAGGTGCGCCGCAGCGCTTGGTGATGACCAAGGCGGGGGGCTTCGGCGACGCGGATCTGCTGGTGCGGCTACATGATCGCCTTGGCCTGGAGAGTGCGTCGTCCTTGTCGACTTCTTGACCGGGTTGCGCACCGCTCGGAGGAGGGCTAGTGTTAGCTTGATGGTATGATACGTATACAGCAGGACAGCTGGATGTTCGCACTGAAAGACATTCACAGCGATGCAAGCTGCCTGCCCGACAAGACCCAACTCAGACCTGCTCGATACGCATAACAACATCGACAAATCGCGAGGAGTTCATGATGAGCCAGAAGAGCCAACGCCACCTCAAGACGTCCCTGCTGAGCGCCGCCCTGATCGCGGCGGGTATCGGCTTCACCGGGGCGGTTCAAGCCACCGAGACCCTGCGTTTTGCCCACGTGTACGAGACGTCGGAGCCTTTCCATCGCTGGGCGGAATGGGCCGCCGGTGAGATCGAGGAGCGCACCGAGGGCCGTTACAGGATCAGCGTGCATCCTGCCTCGTCGCTGGGTAACGAACAGGACATCAACGAGGCGCTTGGGCTGGGCACTGTCGACATCATCTATACCGGTACCCAGTTCGCGGGCCGCTATTACGGGCCGATGGGCATTGCCGGGGCGCCCTACATGTTCCGCGACTTCGACCACTGGCAGGCCTATGCCGAGAGCGACCTGTTCCAGGAGATAGCCGAGGGCTTCCAGGACGCCACCAACAACGTACCCATCGCCCTGAATTACTACGGTGAGCGCCACGTCACCTCCAACGAGCCGATCAACGTGCCGGAGGACATGCAGCGGCTGCGGATCCGCGTGCCCGGCGCTCCCCTCTACATGATGTTCCCGCGTGCGGCCGGTGCGAATCCCACCCCCATCGCCTTCGACGAAACCTACCTGGCCCTGCAGCAGGGGGTGGTCGATGCCCAGGAAAATCCTCTGCCGGCGATCCGTGCCATGGCCTTCCACGAGGTACAGGACGTCATCAACCTGACCGGCCACGTGACGGACTCGCTGGTCACCATCATCAGCGGCATACGCTGGAACCAGCTCTCCGAGGAGGATCAGGAGATCTTCCGTGAGGTGCTGCAGGAGGCCGCGCAGAACAATACCAACGACATCCTGCAGGCCGAGGCGGAGCTGGCGGCCTGGTTCGAGGAGCAGGGCAACACCATCAACGAGGTGGATCGCGAACCGTTCCGGGATGTCACCGTGCCCTACCACCTCGGCGACGATGCGGACTGGGACAAAGAGACCTACGAGCGGCTGCAGGCCCTGGGCCAGTAAGCCACCAGCGATCATCGACGGGTGCGTCCACCGCCACGGGCGGTGGACGCCGGGAGGCGTGAGATGTCGAAACGGATCGACGAACTCGATGAAGCGGTCGACCCCATGCTCGACTTCGAGTCGGCGTTCGATAGCGAGGAGTTCCGCTTTGGCGACTATGCCATCGAGGACTACTTCACTCTGGTGATCTTCTGGGCCTTGATCTTCGTCGTCTCGCTGCAGTTCTTCACCCGCTACGTGCTGGGCGACTCCACCACCTGGACGGAAGAGATCGCGCGCTATCTGCTGATCGTGGTCGGCTTTGCCGGCAGTGCGCTGGCGGTGAGGAAGGGCACCCACATCATGGTGGAGTTCTTCTACCGCTACATGCCCGGCTGGTTGGGTAAGATCGTGGCCGGCGTGGCCGAGGGCGTGAGCGTGGGGTTCTACATCGCCATGGCCTGGGTCACCTACAAGCTCGCCGATCGCACCGGCAGCATGATGATCTCGGTCGACCTGCCCAAGAACATCATCTACTTCACGGTCTTTGCCGCCTTCGTCGTCATGGCGTTTCGCGGCATTCAGAGAATCGTCCTGCGCCTTCGCGCAGCGCGTCAGTAAGGGCTGCCATCCATGAGTCGACTTTCCATGCTGCGCTGGCGAGCGCCGGTCGTCACGCCACTGCTCTCCGCGCTTGCCGTGCTCGGCTGCGTGATCCTGGCAGTGACCGGCTACTACCTCTCCTTTCTGTTCTTCTCGCTGTTCACCATGCTGGTGCTGGGGGTGCCGATCGCCATCAGTCTGGCCGGCGCCTGCCTGATGTTCGTGCTGATCTCCGGTCAGGTGCCGGATATTGTCGTGGCGCATCGCATGATCAACGGCATCGACAGCTTTCCGCTGCTGGCCATTCCGTTCTTCATCTTCGCCGGCAGCCTGATGAACAACGCCGGCATCACCGAGCGTATCTTCGATTTCGCCAAGGCACTGATGGGTTGGATGCGTGGCGGCCTCGGCCATGTCAACGTGGGGGCGAGCATCGTTTTCTCCGGCATGTCTGGTGCCGCGGTGGCAGACGCCGGCGGGCTGGGCACCATCGAGGTCAAGGCGATGAAGGATGCCGGCTACGACGAGGAGTTTGCCGTCGGTATCACCGCGGCATCCTCAACCATCGGGCCCATCATTCCGCCCAGTCTGCCCATGGTGATCTATGGCGTCATGGCCTCGGCGTCCGTAGGGCAGCTGTTCGCTGCCGGCCTGCTGCCGGGTCTGCTCATGGGCGCCATGCTGATGGGGATGATCTTCATCATCTCCCGGCGCCGCGGTTATACCGCCGATGCCCGCTTCTCGGTGGGCGTGCTGGGCAGGACCTTCGGGCGCGCGGTGCTGTCGCTGATGACGCCCGTGATCATCGTGGGGGGCATCATCACCGGGATGTTCACGCCCACCGAATCCGCCGTGGCTGCGGTGGTCTATGCGCTGTTCCTGGGGGTGGGGATCTATCGCACCCTGACCTGGCGCAAGCTGCTCAAGGTGAGCATGGAGACCATCGAAACCACGGCGATCATCCTATTCATCGTGGGCGCCGCCTCCATCTTCGCCTGGATCCTCTCCAGCAATCAGGTAACGCAGCATCTGGTGGTTCTGCTCGGTCCGTTCGCGGATAGCAAGATCGCCGTGCTGCTGTTCTCCAACATCGTATTGATCATCATCGGCTGCTTCATGGAGACCATCGCCGCCATCACCATTCTGGTACCGGTGCTGCTGCCGCTGGCCGTTGCGGTGGGCGTCGACCCGGTGCACTTCGGGGTGATCATGGTGTTGAACCTGATGATCGGCCTGCTGACGCCGCCGGTGGGCATGGTGCTCTACGTACTGTCACGGGTCTCCAACGTCAGCTTCGAGCGCTGCATGCGCGGGACGATCCCGTTCCTTATCCCGCTGGTGCTGTGCCTGCTGCTGGTGACCTTCGTGCCGGCCATCTCCATGTGGCTGCCCACCCTGGTCTATCGCTGAGACGACGATCCACAAGGAAAGGGAACGATGAGTGAAACGACGGACTTCAGAGTGGAGCGGGAAGCGCTGGAGCGCTTCATGAAGGCGGTGCTGGGGCGTGCCGGCGCCGACGAAGCCTCGGCCAGCGCCGCGACGCGGGCCCTGGTCACCGCTTCGCGGATGGGTACCGACAGCCACGGCCTGCGGCTCCTGCCCCATTACGTGCAGGCGTTGCAGGGTGGCCGCCTCAAAGGCGTGCCCCGGATGCGCTTCGAACGCCGGCTGCCCGCCACCGGTTATCTCGATGCCGACGACGGCCTCGGCCACCTGGCCGCCTATAGAGCCATGGAGCATGCCGTCGAGATGGCCGAGCAGGTCGGCATGGGGGCGGTGGCGGTGGGCAACGCCTCACATTTTGGTGCGGCGGGCTGCTACGCCCTGGCGGCGGCGGAGCGCGGGCTGATCGGGCTGGTCACGTGCAACTCCGACCCTTTCGTGCTGCCGCACCAGGGTAGCCGCCCGTTCCACGGCACCAATCCCATCGCCTTTGCCGCGCCGGTGGCGGGAGAGCAGCCCTACCTGCTCGATATGGCGACCAGCGCCATTCCCTGGAACCGGGTGCAGCAGTACGGTGCCATCGGCCGCGAGCTGCCCGACCAGGTGGCCGCCGATGCTGAGGGCCGGGTGACCCGCACGCCGGGCGAGGTGGCGGCACTGCTGCCCCTGGGCGGCAGCGAGTTTGGTTTCAAGGGCGCCGGCCTTGGCGGCATGGTAGAGGTTCTCAGTTCGATGCTCGCCGGCATGCAGCATGGCTATCGGCTGTTGCCCATGGGTGGACCCGACATGGCCTCGCCGCGCGGTATCGCCCACTTCGTCATGGCGCTCAGGCCTGATGCCTTCGCGCCGGGCGATCCCTTTCCCGCCTGCCTGCGGCGCTACCTGGACGATCTGCGCGCCCAGCCGGGGCGCAACGGGGGCGAAGTGCTGGTGCCCGGCGACCGGGAGTGGGCCTGCCAGGCGCAGCGCGACGCCCGGGGCATTCCCCTCGACAGCGCCAATCAGGCCGCCTACGCCGAGCTGGCCGAGCGTCTGGACGTACCGCCGCTGCGGCCGCTGAGCTGAGCGCATCTGGCGCGGCGATGCAGTAAGATAGCCGCAACAATCGTGACTGACAGGAGCCCCAGCCCATGAGCCGATATCGGATAGAGCGCAAGACGCTCTCGGAGCAGGTCGCCGAGCAGCTCGAGGCGGATATCCTCGAGGGGCGACTGAGCGAGAACGATCAGCTGCCCTCGGAGCGGGAGCTGATGGAGCAGTTCGGCGTGGGCCGCCCGGCGGTGCGCGAGGCGCTCTTCCATCTGCAGCAGCTGGGGCTGATCGCCATCAACAGCGGTACCCGGGCCAGGGTCATTCGCCCCACCGCCGAGTCGGTCATGGCGCGCCTTTCCGGGGTCACCCGCCAGCTACTCGCCAAGCCCGACGGCCAGCAGTACTTCCAGGAGGCGCGGGCTCTGTTTGAGATCTCCCTGGCCCGCTACGCCGCTCGCCACGCCAGCGACGAGGACCTGGCGAACCTACGTGCGGCGCTGCAGGACAACCGCGAGGCCGTGGGCGACGAGGCGCGCTTCAAGCGCTCCGACAACGACTTCCACGGCGTGCTGGCAAGCATCGCCCGCAACCCCATCTTCGACGCCATCCACGTGGCGCTCTCCGAGTGGCTCGACGACCGTCGCGCTCAGGTGCTGCAGCAGAAGGACGAGGACAAGGCGGCGATGGCGGCCCATATCGAGATCGTCGAGGCCATCGAATCCCGCGACCCCGATGCCGCCGAGGCGGCCATGCGGCGCCACCTCGACCGGCATTATGGGACCTATATGAAGCTCAAGAAGCGCCTTTCTGAGTAGCGATCAGCTGCAAGTTGACTCGGCGCTGATCCGTCGACAGGTCTAGGAGGAGGCCATGGCAAAAGACCTCCTCTTCGACCTGTCCCCGGCGCCCCTCGTCGAGCGCAGCCACGTTGACCACTATAAAGAGACGCCGCGCTTCCAGGGAATGAAATCATACTGCGCCAGCTCCACCGCGCGGGGCAGGTAGCGCCCCGAGGCGGTGTCGAGGCACAGCCTTAGCAGCCGCTCGGCGAGCTCGTCGATGCTCGTCTCGCCGCGGATGATGGGGCCGGCGTCGAAGTCGATGACGTCGCCCATGCGTGCGGCCAGTTCACTGTTGCTGGAGATCTTGAGCACCGGGGTCACGGGGTTGCCGGTGGGCGTGCCGAGTCCGGTGGTGAACAGGATCAGGTTGGCCCCGGAGCCGGCCAGGGCGGTGGTCGACTCCACGTCGTTGCCCGGGGTGCAGAGCAGGCTCAGCCCGGCCCGGGTGTGCGGCTCGGTGTAGTCGAGCACGTCCACCACCGGGCTGTCGCCGCCCTTCTTGGCGGCCCCGGCCGATTTCATGGCGTCGGTGATCAGGCCGTCGCGGATGTTGCCGGGCGAGGGGTTCATCGAGAAATCGGCGCCGACCCGGGCGGCATGGCGCTGATACGCCTCCATCAGCTTGGCGAAGCGCTCGGCCACGGCATCGTCGCGGCAGCGGGCGATCAACTCGTGCTCCACCCCGCACAGTTCGGGAAACTCACTCAGGATACCGCTGCCACCCAGCGCAACCAGGCGGTCGACCACGGCCCCCACCAGGGGATTGGCGGAGAGCCCCGAGAAGCCGTCGGAGCCGCCGCACTCCACGCCGAGGGTCAGCGCCGAGAGCGGGGCCGGTGTGCGCGGCGTGCGGTTGGCTTCACTCAGGCCGTCGAAGATGGTGGTCAGGGCCTCGCGAATCAGCGCCTCTTCGCTGATGCTGGCCTGCTGTTCCAGGTAGTGTACCGGGCGCAGCCCGCGCGGATCGCGCTCGGCCACGGCGTTTTGCAGCATCTCGATCTGCGCTTTCTGACAGCCCAGGCTGAGCACCGTGGCGCCAGCCACGTTGGGGTGGCAGATATACCCCGCCAGCAGCTGGCACAGCGCCTGGGCATCGTCGTCGGTGCCGCCGCAGCCCAGGGTATGGGTCAGAAAACGCACGCCGTCGACGTTGGGGAAGAGGCGCTCGCCGCTCGGTTCGGCCGGCGCCGTCCCGCTGCTGCCGTGCAGCAGCTCCCGGGCCATGCGCTTGTAGTCGCGATAGGGATCCTCTCCCAGGGCGTCGGCGACGCACTGGCGCAGCACCTCGATGTTGCGGTTCTCGCAGAACACCAGCGGAACCACCAGCCAGACGTTGGCGGTGCCCACCTGGCCGTTCGGGCGGTGATAGCCTTCGAAGGTGGCACCGGCGAAGGCCGAGACGTCCGGCGCCTGCCACTGGCCGCGGCGGGCCTGGGGTTCGCTGGTGGCGGTGCTGTGGGCGGTGTTGTCGGTGGTAATGGCCGCTCCCGCTGGGATGGGACGGGTGGCACGGCCCACGGTGACGCCGTACATGACCACCGCGTCGCCGACAGCAAGGTCGCGCAGGGCGAACTTGTGCTTGTGGCGGATGGCTTCCGCCAGGCGCAGGTGCCGGTCGCCGTCTTCCACGGCGTGGCCGGCGGGCAGGTCCTTGAGGGCCACGCGCACGTTGTCGGCGTGATGAACGCGCAGGCTGTCGAGATGTCCGTGATCGCTAGCGATAGTCTGGGTGGTCATGGGCGGTATTCCTTATGGCAGCCCGTTACAGAGGCTCGTCACTGCGGTTCGGCGATCACGTTCTGGACCTGCTCGCCGAGTCCCTCGATACCCAGGCGCATCCGCTGGCCGGGCTTCAGATAGGTCGGCGGCGTCTGGCCCATACCGACCCCGGGCGGGGTGCCGGTGGAGATGACGTCGCCCGGCTGCAGGCTCATGAAGCGGCTCAGGTAGCTGATCAGGAAGGGAATGCGATAGACCATGGTATGGGTGCTGCCGTCCTGGTAGCGATGGCCGTCCACCTCGAGCCAGAGATCGAGCTCATGGGGATCGCGGATTTCGTCCGGCGTCACCAACCAGGGGCCGAGCGGGCCGAAGGTGTCGCAACCCTTGCCCTTGTCCCAGGTGCCGCTACGCTCGAGCTGGAACTCCCGCTCGGAGACATCGTTGACCACGCAGTAACCCGCTACATGCTCCATGGCGTCGGCCTCGTCCACGTAGCGCGCGCTCTTGCCGATCACCACGCCGAGTTCCACTTCCCAGTCGGTCTTGCGCGAGTCGCGGGGGATGATGACGTCGTCGTTGGGACCGCAGATGGCGCTGGTCCACTTGGCGAAGACCACCGGCTCCGGCGGCACCTCGGCGCCGGTCTCGGCGGCGTGGTCGGAGTAGTTGAGGCCGATGCAGATGAACTTGCCTACGCGGCCTACGCAGGGCCCGAGACGGGTGTCGGCATCCACCGCCGGCAGCCGGGAGGGGTCGAGCTCGGCCAGCCGGGCCAGGGTGTCGCGCCCCAGATGGGCGCCGTCGAGGTCGGTCAGGTGGGCCGAAAGGTCGCGGATCACGCCCTCTGCGTCGAGTAGCCCAGGCTTCTCGTGGCCCCGGGGGCCGAAGCGCAGCAGTTTCATCGAGTTCTCCTCCGTCAGATGAGCCAGCCGCCGTCGATGACCTGAGCGGTGCCGGTGGTGTAGGCCGACTCGTCGGCAGCCAGATAGGTGGCCAGGGCAGCGATCTCCTCGGCCGTGCCGAGTCGCCCCAAGGGTTGGCGGGCGAGAAACTCGGCGTGTACTTCCGCCTCGGGGCGCCCCTGGCGCTCGGCCTGTTCGCGGATGCGCTGGCGCAGGGAAGGGGAGTCCACCGTGCCGGGGCAGATGGCGTTGCAGCGGATACCGCGGTCGATGTAGTCGGCGGCGATCGATTTGGTCAGGCCGAGCACCGCGGCCTTGGTGGTGCCGTAGGCGCAGCGGTTGGGCACGCCGGTGAGGCTGGAGGCCACCGAGGCCATGTTGATGATGCTGCCGCCACCGCTCGCGATCATGGTCGGCAGCAGGGTGCGGGTCAGGCGCAGCATGGCGGTGACGTTGAGAGCCAGCGAGCGCTCCCAGTCGGCATCGGTGACCTCCAGCAGCGCGCCGCTGGCGACGTAGCCGGCGCAGTTGAAGAGCACGTCCAGCGAGGTTAGCTCGTTGCCCAGGGCCGCGACGGCCTCGGCATCGAGTACGTCCAGGCGGCGCGCCTCGACGCCGGGCGTATCTTCGAGGTCGCGCAGCTTGCCGGCATCGATGTCGGTGGCGATGACCCGAGCGCCCTCGGCGGCGAAGCGCAGGGCCGTGGCACGACCGATGCCCTGGCCGGCGGCGGTGATCAGCGCGGTCTTGTGCTGCAGTCGCATGGCACCCTACCTGTATGACAGGCTGCTAGCCTGATGTTCGGTTAAGTATGGCGCAGTTGAAACGGCTTGCCAACCGGGCATGGCCGGCCAGGGCGTGGCCCTGTTTGGCGCCAGCGCCGTGCCAAGCAGTGACATGAAAAAGGCGGCCCTCAGGCCGCCTTTTTTCATTGCACGAATGGCAACGCTCACTCGCGCTTGCCGTCGACTAATCGGCTTA
>NZ_BAEU01000016.1:0-1817 GCF_000246875.1 Halomonas sp. KM-1 | reverse complement strand
CGGCACCGCCGCAACGGCGGTGGCGCTAGCCGGCTTTGCCGGCACCGAATACGCCCTGCTCAAGGCCGAGGAGAGCCGCTACCGCGACGACATGCACGCCGAGCTGGAGCTCGAGCTCACGCGTGCCAGGGCCGAAGTACGTCAGGCCCTCGAGGCCGCCGCGAGCGACTGGACGCAGTCTCTGGAGCGCAGCTTGCAGCAGGGCATCCACGACGCCGAAGAGGCAGCGCAGATACCGTCGCAATACCGCATCCTGGGAAGCCGCTGAGCACTGCCCGGGCTGGACAGTCCGGGCGGCGGCGGTTACGATGTTGGCCGCTTCTCAGCAAGCAAAGCGCCCGTAGCTCAGTTGGATAGAGTGTTGGCCTCCGAAGCCAAAGGTCGCAGGTTCAAATCCTGCCGGGCGCGCCACGAATTCGAAGCCTCACGGTCTCACCGTGGGGCTTTTTTCTGGTTCTTGTCCCGATCTCTCCTTTGCCGCCGCCTTCCAGGCGGCCACCAAGGCGCGCGCCTGTTCGCCGACCCGCTCGGGCGTCTGGCCGGGCCGGTAGAGGGCGCTGCCCAGGCCGGCGCCGTCGATGCCTGCGCTACGCCAGGCTGCCATGGTGTCGGCATCGATACCGCCCACGGCATACAGCAGCGTCCCGGGGGGCAGCACTGCGCGCAGTGCCTGCATGCCCTGGGTGCCCATCTGGACCGCGGGAAAGAGCTTGAGCCCGGTGGCGCCGGCATCCAGGGCGTCGAACGCCTCGCTGGGGGTGAGCACGCCGGGCCAGCTCTGCATGCCGAGCCGGCGGGTGGCTGCGATCACCGCCGGGCGGCAGTTGGGCGAGACGGCAAGCCGGCCACCGGCGGCGTGTACCTCGCTGAGTTCTTCTTCCGTGAGCACGGTGCCGGCGCCAACCAGGGCACGTTCGCCCAGCGCCTCGCTCATACGGCGGATGCTTTCCAGCGCCTCGGGGGAATTGAGCGGCACTTCGAGGGTGGTGATGCCGGCGGCGAGTATTGCCTCGCCCACCGCCACCGCCTCGTCGGGGATGATGCCGCGCAATATGGCGATCAATGGCAGGCTCATGGCGTTTCTCCTGTTGGGGGCGCCTCGCCCATGCCGGCCGCGGCCAGCCCGAGCCCGGCTAGCTCGAGTCCAGCTAAGACCGCGGTCTCGCCGTCGAGGTGCCGGCTGCTTCGGCCCAGGGTGCTCAGTGCCAGCGCGTAGCGGTCGCAGAGGGTTGCGTTGCCGATCAGGATGACGGCAGTATCGCCCGGCAGCTCGTCTGTGAGCGCAGACAGCTCGAGCCCGATGGTGAGGCCCGAGAGGCGTGCACCCAGGCGGGCTCGCCGCACCTCGCCATCGGGCAGCGAGTCGTCGAGCAGGTCGGCGGCGCGCAGGCCGAACAGCCGCTGGCTGAAGCGACCGGGCTCGCTGGCGGCTTCGCGTACCGCATCGGCGAAGGCCTCGCGGCAATCGGGTTCATCGAGACTGGCATCGGCCACGGAGTGCCTGAGCACCGACTGGCCGGCCAGCAGGCCGTAAAGTTCACCGGTCAGGACGGTAGCGAAGCGCACCACCCTGCCCGCTTCCAGCCACACCCACTTGGCATGGGTGCCGGGCAGGCAGGCCAGGCCCGAGAACGTCGGCTCCCTGGCCACCAGGCCGGCGAGCTGGGTCTCTTCGCCGCGCATCACGTCGAAGCTTCGCTGTGCGCCGTCGGCGTACTGACAGAGGCCGGGCAGCAGCTGCACGTCCAAGCGTGGGTCGCATACCGGCGGTGCCACGGCGCCGCGGGCCAACTGGTCCAGGCGCGCCGGCAGCGGCA
>NZ_BAEU01000017.1:0-43753 GCF_000246875.1 Halomonas sp. KM-1 | reverse complement strand
GCCAGCTGCCCAGCGAGCGCTCGCCCAGTCGCTCGAGACGCTGACCGCGCAGCTGCGCCAGCGGGGCCACCGAACGGGCCACCACCCAGGGGCGCCCATCGAGACACAGGGCCACTTCCCGCAGCCAGGCCATGCGGTCGAGAGGCAGTCCCATGGCACGGGCCTCGTCGGGGCGAGGCCGCCCCAGACGCTGTTCGAGCAGGCGCACGCGGAAGGGTCGGCCGTTGCCGGCCTCAGTCAGGCGCGCAGTGAGAGAGTCGCGGGTCGCCACCCAGGCCCACCAGGCCGGGCTCATGGCCGGCCGGCCCGCGGCCAGAGGGCGCCAGGCCAAGGACAGGGGTGGCTTGCCGTGGTGCGCCGTGGGGTTGCGGGTCACCTGCTCTCTCCGGTTGAACTAGGGGCGCATAGTGTAACATGCGACCTGAACGAATCTGACCGAGCCGTGGCGCGAGCCGGCGGCCCCCGTGCGATACAAGGACCCCATGACCGCTCCTCTGACCATCATCGGATCCGGCATGGCAGGCATTGGCCTGCTCAAGCAGCTGCGCACCCTGGATACCGAACGTCCCGTGACGCTGATCACCGCCGACAGCGGCGATGACTATTCCAAGCCGCTGCTCTCCACCGGCTTCGCCAAGCGCTTGCCGCCCGAGCGGCTGGCCACGCGCACCGCGCTGGAGGTGGCCGATCAGTTGGGCGCGGTGTTGCGCACGCACACCCGGGTCGATGCCATCGATCTCGACGCCCGTGCCCTGCACATAGGCGAGGAGCGACTGGCCTGGAGCGAGCTGGTGCTGGCCACCGGTGCGGCACCCGGTACGCCTTTCGCCATTCCCGAGGGAATCGCAGAGCGGGTGTTCAGCATCAACGACCTGGACGACTACCGGTGCTTTCATGCCGCCCTCGAGGCGCTGGGCCGGCCGGCCAGGGTGGCTATCGTCGGTGCCGGCCTGGTGGGCTGCGAGTTCGCCAACGACCTGGTGGCGGGAGGTCATGCGGTGAGCCTGGTCGCACCTGAGCGAGCGCCGCTGCCGCGCCTGCTGCCGGAGCCTCTGGGCAAGGCCCTGGGCGAGGCCTTCGTCGAAGCCGGTATGGGGCTCCATCTGGGGCACGGCCTGCAGCGGCTGGCACAGCGCGGCAGCGACGTGGGGCTCGAGCTCGACGATGGCAGCATGCTCGAGGCCGATCTGGTGCTGCTGGCCACCGGCCTGCGACCGCGTATCGAACTGGCTCAGGCTGCCGGACTGCAGGCCGGGCCGGCAGGTATCCAGGTCGACCGCTACCTGCAGACCTCGGCTGCCGGTGTCTTCGCCCTCGGCGATGTGGCCTGCGTGGACGGGGTCAATGCTATGTACGTGCAGCCGCTGCAGGCCAGCGCCAAGGCGCTGGCGCGCACGCTTGCCGGATCGCCCACTCCGGTGAGCTATGGCGCCTGGCCGGTGCTGGTGAAGACCCCTCTGCTGCCGGTGGTGGCCCTGCCGCCGCTGCAGACGCCGGCGCGCTGGCGAGTGGAGGGCGAAGGACGCGATCTGGTCGCCCTTGCCGAAGATCAAGACGAACGTTTGATCGGCTTTGCGTTGACAGGAGGCTGCGTGAAGCGGAAAGTTGAGCTGGCGCGGGCAACGCCGCCGTTGCTAGGCTAGTGTCGTCATCGCACCGGCTGGCTTCGTTGCCCGGTGCGTCGATGATCGCCGCGCTTGACGCTTCAGGAGCAGGGGAAGAACCCAAACAAAGGGGGACGGGCTCTCCCGGGTAAAGTGGCAGTTATCATCAACTTGACTCGATCGTGAATAACAACATACCGGCATGTTGCCGGGGTAGAGCCAATATCAGGAGGGCTGTATGCGTAAACCAGAACTTGCCGCAGCAATCGCCGAGCGTGCGGAACTATCCAAGGACAAGGCCAGCCAGGTGCTCAACGTCATCCTTGACGAGATCACCGGCAGCGTGGCCCAGGGGCAGGACGTCTCCCTGATCGGTTTCGGTACCTTCACCGTGCGTGAGCGCGCCGCTCGCACCGGCAAGAACCCGCAGACCGGCCAGCCGTTGGCCATCCCGGCCAGCAAGACCGTTGCCTTCAAGCCGGGCAAGGGGCTCAAGGACGCCGTCGGCAAGGGTTGATCCGAACTCGGATCACACCCGGCGCGGCCTGCCTCGTCAGGCCGCGGTACCCCCACCACCTGCGCGAAATGGATTCGACATGAAGCTGCGTCTGATGCTTTGGCTGCTTGGGTGGATGCTGAAACGCGCGCTGCGTCGCAAACCGCGTTTTCGCGAGCAGCTCACCGAGATGCGCAGTCTCGACTGGGGCATCGCCACCGAAGACCTCTCCATTGCCCGTCATTACCGCATGACACCCCAGGGCATCCAGGTAGGCGCCGGGCTGCCGGTGGACCTCGACCTGGAGCTGCGCTTCGACGATGAAGCCACCGCCATTCGCGTGCTGCGCAAGCCGACCCAGCAGGCCTTTCTCGACGGCATGATGGCTGGCAAGGTGCGTCTGGTGGGCGATTCGGGCGACCTCAAGAAGCTGCAGAAACTGCTCAAGCACCTCTGAACTCTCACCATTTCACGTATCATCGAGCCTTCAATCGGCGGAACATGACGTGGACATACCCCACCAGCGTCTGGTCTATTTCAGAGTCACCCTGGAGTCGGGCTCGGTGCGCCAGGCCGCCGCTCGTCTGGATATCGCGCCGTCGGCGGTGAGCCGCCAGATCAGCCTGCTGGAAGATGCGCTGGGCGCCACGCTGCTGGAGCGCAAGCGCACGGGGATTCGGCCCACCCCGGTGGGCGAGATGCTGCTCGAATACTGCGAGCGCCGCGGTGCCCTGGACGAGAGCTTCATCGCCTCGTTGGAAGCCTATCAGCGGCTGGAGACCGGTACCGTATCGTTGGTGGTGGGGGAGGGCTTCGTCGGCGACCTGGTGGCCAAGCCGCTGCGCGAATTCACCGAGCGTTATACCGGTATTCAGATCGACATCAATCTGGCCGGCACCTCGGGCATCATCGAGGCGGTGATCAACGAGCAGGCGCATATCGGCCTGATGTTCCATGAACGCACCCATCACCAGCTGCGCTTCTGGGTGTCGAGCCCGCAGCCGCTGATGGCCATTCTGCCGCCCGAGCACCCGCTGGCCGAAGAGACGGAGCCCCTGACCCTGGCGCAGCTGAGCGAGGCGCCCATGGCGATGTGGGACCCCAGCCATCAGGTGCGCCATATGGTGGACGAGGCGTTCCATCAGGCGCGGCTGCGGCCGCGCATGGCCATGAACACCAACTCCATGGCCATTCTTGCCCAGTACGTGCGCAGCGGCATGGGCATCACCCTGCTGCCGGCCTTTGCCGTGGCGGATGACCTGGCAGAGGGACGTCTGGTGGCACGCTCCGTCGACGACCCGCTGTTCCAGCGCTCCCAGGCGCACATGGTGACCCGTATCGGCCGCCAGCAGCCCAAGGCTAGCATTCTGCTGCTGCGTCACCTGCAGCGCTGGATGCAGGCCTTCCAGAACGTCGACTCGACCTCTATCCGTTAGCCCACGCCGCTACCATAGCCCATGGCCACGCTGGCTTCGCTGGCGGTCTCCACCCATACGCTCTGCGGCAGGGTGTACTCGCGCAGGCCGTCGAGGCCGCTGGAACGGCCAAAGCCGCTGTCGCCGAAGCCGCCGAAGGGCGACATCACGCTGATTGCCTTGTAGCCGTTGATCCACACCGTGCCGGCACGCAGCTGGCCGGCCACCCGGTGCGCACGGGCCGGGTCCTGGGTCCATACCGCGCCGGCAAGGCCGAAGCGGGTGGCGTTGGCCAGGCGTACGGCGTCCGCTTCGTCGTCGAAGGGCATTGCCACCAGCACCGGGCCGAACACCTCCTCGCGGGCGATCTCCATTTCCGGGGTAACGTCGATCAGCACGGTGGGCGCCAGGAAATAGCCCTGTGCCTCTTCGGGCAAGCCTGCCGGGCGGCTGCCGCCGACGATCACCCGCGCGCCGGCGGCCACGGCGTCCTCGATCATGCGCGCCACGTGAGCGTACTGGCGGGCGTTCTGCAGCGGCCCCATGCGGGTCGCCTCGTCGCCGGGCAGACCGACTTCGATCCCGGCCGCGGCACGCGCCAACCGCTCGGTCACCTCCGCGAAGGCCTCGCGCTGGACCAGCAGTCGCGAGCCGGCCACGCAGCTCTGTCCCGCCGCGGCGAAGATTGCCGCCTGGGCACCGGCCACGGCGGCATCGAGGCTGGCGTCGGCGAAGACGATGTTGGCCGACTTGCCGCCCAGTTCCAGCACGCTCGGCACCAGCCGCCGGGCAGCGGCCTCGGCGATCAGGCGACCGCTCTGGGGCGAGCCGACGAACACCAGCTTGCTGATGCCTTCGTTGCCGGTCAGCGCCGCGCCGGTGCTCGGGCCCAGGCCGTTGACGATGTTGACCAGCCCTTTGGGCAGGCCGCCTTGCTCCAGCAGCCGGGCAATCGTCACCGAGGTGAAGGGGGTGAGCTCCGAAGGCTTGAGTACCACGCCGTTGCCGGCGGCGATGGCCGGGGCGAGCTGCCAGGCGCAGGTGAACATTGGCGCGTTCCACGGCGTGATCTGGCCCACCACCCCATAGGGTACGTGGCGCACGTAGTTGAAGTGGCTGGTGGGTACCGGGATCACCTCACCGTGCTGCTTGTCGCACCAGCCGGCGTAGTACTCGAACATCTCGCGCACCTTGCCGACCTCGCCGCGACAGTCGCGGATCGGCTTGCCGGCCACCATGCTCTCGAGCTGGGCCAGCGCCTCCTCGTGGCCTTCGAGGCCGCGTACGGCGGCGTTCATGCGCCGGCCGCGCTCGCTGGCGGTGAGCGCCATCCAGGCCTGCTGTGCCCGTGTGGCGGCGGCAACGGCGCGCTCGACCAGGGCCGGGCCGGCGTCGCGATAGTCGAGCAGCGCCTCGCCGGTGGCGGGATCGATCAGCGTGATCGACTCGCCTTCGCCCGGGCAGGGCGCGCCGTCGATCCAATTGGAGAGCGGCGTTGCGCCCTGAAGGTCGAAGCCATCGAGCAGCTTCGAGATACGCTCCCGGGCCTGGCGATTGAGACGGTTCATGATGCGGTCTCCTCGCTGGCGGCAGCCAGCAGCGCGTCGGCGATACGGTTGAAGTCGTCGCTATCGGCGGGGTGCTCGGGATCGGCGTGCCACGCCTCGACCACGGCTTGGAGCAGGCCCGGCGGCATGTCGAGGCGTTCGGCGGCGTCGCGGGCCAGGCGCAGGTCCTTGCGCATCAGGCCGGTGGTAAAACCGGAGTCGAAGCGCCCGGAGAGGATCCACTCGGGGAAGTTGACCTCGCTCACTGCGCTGCGCCCCGAGCCGCTGTTGAGCCCGGCCAGACAGGCGGCGGGATCTACCCCGGCGCGGGCGGCCATGGCCACCGCCTCGGCGGTGGTCAGCAGGTGGGCGGCGCACAGGTAGTTGTTGGCCAGCTTGACCACATGACCGCTGCCTGGTCCGCCGACGTGGGTGTAGCGGGCCGACATCGCCTCGAGCATCGGCACCAGGCTTTCGATGGTGGCCGTCTCGCCGCCCAGCAGCATGCCGAGCTTGCCCGTCGCCGCCCCCTTGGGGCCTCCGCTGACCGGGGCGTCGAGCCACGCCAGCCCGGCGGCCTCGACCTTGGCGGCCAACTCCCGACTGACCACCGGATCCGAGGTCGAGGTATCGACGATGACGCTGCCCTTCGGCGCCAGGCCGAGCAGACCGGGAGAAGTTTCGATCACCTCCCGCACTTGGGCCGAGGTGGGCAGCGACAGCAGGTAGACGTCGCACGGTGGCAGTTCGTCGGGGGCGACCACAGGCAGCCCTTGCTCGGCCAGGCGCTGGCGGGCGCTGTCGAACAGGTCGCTGCCGGTGACGTCGAAGCCGGCGGCTTGCAGGGTCAGGGCCATGTTGCCGCCCATCTGGCCGAGGCCGATAACGCAGATTCTCATGCTCGTTCCTCAAGAAGATGCAGGATGTCGTGCCTGGCAGGCGCGTCGATCCGGGCCGCAGCGACGCTGCGGCCATGGAAGCAGTGGCGAAAGGCGCCGTCATTCGACGAGCAGGGTCGTGACCAGCGCCTGCCAGTACGCCACGCCGAGCGGGGCGATGGCGTCGTTGAAGTCGTAGTGCGGGTTGTGCAGGGCGGCGCTCTCGACACCGTTGCCGAGCCAGATGTAGGCGCCGGGGCAGGCCTCGAGCATGAAGGCGAAATCTTCAGAGGCCATGCTCGGCGGCAGGTCGCGATGCACGCGGGTGATGCCCGGCAGCGCTTCGAGCACCCCGGCGCAGCGTGCCGCATGCTCGGGTGCGTTGATCGTGGCGGGGTAGCGCGATTGATAGTCGAGTTCGACTCTGAGGTCGTGGAACCCGGCCAGCGCCTCGACGGCTTGACGAAAGCGTCGCTCCAGATAGGCACGCAGCTCGCCGTCGAAGCAGCGCAGGGTGCCGCGCAGCTCCACCGTCTCCGGAATCACGTTGAAGGCATCGCCGGCGTGGAACTGGGTGATGCTGAGAACCGCGCTCTGGTGGGGCGGCGTTTCGCGGCTGATCAACCCCTGCAACTGGCTGGCTAGCTGACAGGCAGCCAGGATGGTGTCGCTGCCCAGGTGGGGCATGGCGGCATGGCAGCCGCGCCCGCTGAGCTTCAGGGTGAAGACGTCGAAAGCGGCCATCACCGCGCCGTCGTGTACCGCCGCCTCGCCCACGGCGAGCCCCGGCCAGTTGTGCAGGCCGTAGACGGCTTCCATGGGGAAGCGCTCGAAGAGCCCCTCCTCGACCATCACGCGGCCGCCGCCCTCGCTCTCCTCCGCCGGCTGGAAGATGAAGTACACCCGCCCGGCGAAGTCGGGGTCGGCGGCCAGCGCATAGGCCGCCCCCAGCAGCATGGTGGTGTGTCCATCGTGGCCGCAGGCGTGCATCTTGCCCGGCACCTGGGAGGCGTAGGCGAAGCGGTTGGCCTCCTCGACGTCGAGCGCATCGATGTCGGCCCGCAGCCCGATGGCCCGCCCGGGACCGCGCCTGCCGTCGAGAATCGCCACCACTCCGGTGCCGCCACCCAGTCCGGTGACGACCTCGAGCCCGGCCTGGCGCAGCAGCTCGGCAATGCGGGCGCCGGTGCGATGCTCCTCGAAGGCGGTCTCCGGGTGGCGGTGGAAGTCGTGGCGCCAGGCCACGAGACGTTCCGGCGTCGGCAGCAGGCTGTCATCCATGAGCGGCTCCTCAGATAATCAGATGGGCAATGAACGCCGAAGCGACGAAGGTCCCGGTGAAGACCAGCAGCGAGACGATCACCAGTTTCCAGCCGGTCTGGCGGAACATGGTGAACTCGCGGCCGGTCAGCGCCAGGCCGGCATAGGCCAGCACCGGGGTCACCACGGCGAGAAAGTTCACGTGGGCGAGCTGACCGACGATCCAGCCATTGCCGGGGAAGAAGGGCAGCGTCATGACGATGCTGATCAGCGAGACCCAGGCCACGCTTGGCAGGTAGAACGGCGCGAAGCGGCCGATGAGCAGGCCGATCATGACCATGACGTAGAGCAGCACCATGCCGGGCAGCGCCTGGTGCAGCGGGGCGCCATGCACGATGTTGGCGATCCACGCGGCGACGCACACCACGGCCAGCAGCAGGGCGGTCTTGCCGAGCTGCTGCTCGGGGCGCAGCTCCTGAAGGGCGGAAGCATCGAAACCGGTATTGGGTGCAGTGGTATCAGAGGGTTTCATTGCGAGCCTCCTTGAGCTTGGCGCCGCCGAGGCGCTTGTAGAGCCATTCGGCCGTGGGCAGAGCGATGAACAGGGAAACGTAGAGACCGGTGGCGTAGGTCAACAGGTTGCTGGCGCCGGAGAAGGCCAGCAGGTCGTCGCGCAGGTGCGGAGCGGCCTCGGCCAGGGCACCCGAGCAGGCCGCTACCATGCTGCCGCTGCCTACGCCGCAGGCCATGGCCAGGGCACGGATGTCGAGGATGTCCAGCGAGGCGAGATAGCCGGCCATCAGCGCGAAGTAGAGGGTACCGAACATGGTGCCCACCACATAGACGCCCATGATGCCGATGCCCTCGGGGCTTCTCAGGCCGTACTTGTCCGAGATGATGGCGATGTTGGGCTCGCGGGCGATGGAGTAGGTGGCGCCGATGGCCTCGCGTCCCATGCGCAGCACCAGCACGGCGAAGGGCAGCGCCAGCAGCATGGTGCCGAGATTGCCCAGCTCCTGCAGGATCAGAGCCGGCCCGGCGGCGATGATCTGTTCGATGGCCGGCCCGATGGTGGAACCGAACTTGGCGATGAAGGGCAGGATCGAGATCATGATCAGCGGCCCGGCGGCATTGCTGACCGGTTTGGGAATGACCCGCTGCATGCCCGAGAACAGGTGCGGATTGAGCAGTACGCCAATGATGAAGGCGTAGAACAGCGGCAGCAGCAGCAGCGTGCCGGGGCCGAGGGGGATGCGCAGTATGCCGATCCACTCGGCTAGGAGAGACGCCAGTATCACCGTCAGGTGCAGGCGCCAATTGAGCAACAGCTTCATGTCCATTGGGTTGTCCTTGTCGTGTTAGGGGACTCTTCGAGTATCGAAAGGTGGATGTTCCAATGATAGGCGGCCGGTGTTCTGCTTTTTGTTACGCGCGTAACGGTGCCGCTGGGGGCGGGCTGCTGTGTGCCGAAGGAAGGTTGGGCTTTATACGAAAGTCTAGTGTCGAGTAACATGACGATGGCCATTCCCAAATAAGTCGAAAACATGCCGATCTCGCTCTCCCTGTCGCTGCGGCGTCTGTGGACGCTGGACAAGTTCGCCTACAGCCTGCGGGTATTTCTCGCTTTCAGCGGGGCGCTGCTACTCAGCTGGACGCTGGCCGACATCGGGCTGGTGATCCCGCTGTTCCTCGGCATCATCGCCAGCGCCCTCTCCGAGACCGATGACAGCTGGCAGGGCCGTCTGCAGGCGCTGGTGGTCACACTGTTCTGCTTTGCCGCCGCCTCGCTCATCGTGCGCTGGCTGTTTCCCTGGCCGTGGCTGTTCGCGCTGGGGCTGGGGCTTGCCACCTTCGTGCTGGTAATGCTGGGCGCCGTGGGGCAGCGCTACGCCACCATCGCCTCCGGCACGCTGATCCTGTCTATCTACACCATGATCAACATCGAGCATCATGGCGGCGTACCCCAGGCGGGCGATTGGGGCCAGACGCTGCTGATCCTCTCCGGAGCGGCCTGGTACGGGGCGATCTCGGTGATATGGTGCGCGCTGTTCTCGCGTCAGCCGGTCAAGCAGAGCATGGCCCGGCTCTATCGCGAGCTGGCCCGCTACCTGATACTCAAGGCTACCCTGTTCGAACCGCTGCGCGGTGTCGACGTCGAGGCACGGCGTCTGGCTCTGGCGCGGCAGAACGGCCGGGTGGTGGAGGCGTTGAATCTGGCCAAGGAGACGATCTTCCGTCGTCTCGAAGGGCAGCGCGGAGAGAGCAAGCTCAACCGCTACCTGCGCATCTATTTCGTTGCCCAGGACATCCACGAACGGGCCAGCTCATCGCACTATCCCTACGCGCGGCTGACCGAGGCCTTCTTCCACTACGACGTGCTCTTTCGCTGCCAGCGCCTGCTCGATCAGCAGGGCCAGGCGTGCCGGCGGCTGGCCAAGGCGCTGCTGCTCAATCAGCCTTTCGAACACGATCAGAGCGAGCAGGCGCTGGCCGATCTGCGCGCCTCCATCGATCATCTCAAAGGCATGCGCAACCCCGCGTGGCGCGAGCTGATGCCGCCGCTCAACGCCCTGGCCGACAACCTGGCCAGTCTCGAGAGTCAGTTGGTCCTGGCGCACAATCCCGACAGCGACTCGAGCCCCGGCGACACCAGCCTGTTCGACCGCTCGCCCGGCAGCGTGAAGGACGCCTGGGAGCGTGTTCGCCTCAATCTGACGGTGGCCTCACCCACCTTCCGCCACGGGCTGCGGTTGGCCGTGGCGCTGCTGGCCGGCTACGGGGTACTGCACCTGATCCATCCAACGCAGGGCTTCTGGATCCTGCTCACCACGCTGTTCGTATGCCGTCCCAATTTCGCCGCCACTCGGCGTTTCCTGTCCCAGCGTATCGTCGGCACCGTGCTGGGCCTGGTGGCGGGCTGGGTCTCGATCACGCTGTTCCCGAGCCCCCTGTTGCAGACCTTGATCGCGGTAGCCGCGGGGGTGACCTTCTTCGCCACGCGGGAGAGGCGCTATGTGATCGCCACCGCGGCGATCACGCTGCTGGTGCTGTGCAGCTTCAATCAGGTGGGTGATGGCTTCGATCTGATCTGGCCGCGGCTCTTCGATACGCTGATCGGTGCCACGATCGCCGGGGCCGCGGTGTTCCTGATCCTGCCCGACTGGCAGGGCCGGCGGCTGCATCGCCAGGCTGCCGCGGCGCTGCAGGCGAGCCGGCGCTACCTGGAGGAGATCCTGCATCAGTACGCCAGCGGCAAGCAGGACGACCTGGCCTACCGCCTGGCGCGGCGCAACGCCCACAATGCCGATGCGGCGCTGTCGACGATGCTGGCCAACATGCTGCAGGAGCCGGAGCACTACCGGCGGCGCGACGCCGACGACGGCTTCCGCTTCCTGGTGCACTCGCATACGCTGCTGGGCTATCTCTCGGCGCTGGGCGCCCATCGCCACCGGCTCGATGCCGAAGAGGCCGACGCCCGACTGCTGCCGAACGGCGAACGTATTGCCGAGTACCTCGCCGCGCTGGCCGAGCGGCTCGAGCGGCGCCAGCCGGTGGCGGAGTTGGCGGCAGAGCGCGAAGCCCTGCTGACGAGCCTGGAGCAGGAGGTGCTGCAGTCATCGGAAGAGGAGGAGCAGGAGTACCGGCCCATGCATGGCCAGCTGCTGCTGGCCGCACGCCAGCTGGCCCCCCTGAGCGAGGCCGCCGAGCGGCTGGTGGCGATGCGCGACCGCCGTGAGCGCGAGGCCCTGAGCGCCGCCGGCTAGGGACTCACACCTGGCCGTACCGTCCGGCTTCCTCGCCCAGCCAGCGCCGAATCAGCGGCCGGCTCGCCTCTGGATGGCGGGCCAGCAGAGCCTCGGCCAGTGGCGCGACCCGTTCGAGCAGGTCGGCATCGCGCTCCAGGTCGGCGATCTTCATCTGCGCCAGGCCCGTCTGACGGGTGCCGAGCACCTCGCCGGGGCCGCGCAGCTCCAGATCCTTCTCGGCGATGCGGAAGCCGTCGGTGGTCTCGCGCATCACCGCCAGGCGCTCGCGGGAATGGGCCGACAGCGGCCCGTGATAGAGCAGCACGCAGAAGCTCTCGCTGGAGCCGCGGCCGACCCGGCCGCGCAGCTGGTGCAGCTGCGACAGGCCCAGGCGCTCCGGGTTCTCGATGATCATCAGGCTGGCGTTGGGCACGTCGACGCCGACCTCGATCACCGTGGTGGCCACCAGCAGGTCTAGCTCACCGCTCTTGAAGGCGTCCATCACCGCCGCCTTCTCGGTTGGCTTCATGCGTCCGTGGACCAGGCCGATGGCCAGCTCCGGCAGCGCCTCGGTAAGCTCGTCGCGGGTGGCCTCGGCGGCCTGACACTGCAGCGCGTCCGACTCCTCGATCAAGGTGCAGACCCAGTAGGCCTGACGGCCCTCGGCGCAGGCGTGGCGGATACGCGCCACCACCTCGGGGCGTCGCTCGTCGGGCACCACCACCGTCTTCACCGGCGTGCGCCCGGGGGGCAGTTCGTCGATGATCGAGACGTCGAGATCGGCGTAGGCGCTCATGGCCAGGGTGCGCGGAATCGGCGTGGCGGTCATCACCAGCTGATGCGGTGTCAGCCCGCCGGCCTCGCCCTTCTCGCGCAGCGCCAGGCGCTGGTGCACGCCGAAGCGGTGCTGCTCGTCGACGATGGCCAGCCCCAGGCGCTTGAAGTGTACGTCGCCCTGGAACAGCGCGTGGGTACCTACCACCATCTGCGCGCGACCGTCGAGGATGGCGGCCTTGGTGTCGAGCCGCGTCTTGCCCTTGAGCTTGCCGGCCAGCCACGCCACCTCGATGCCGAGCGGCGTGAACCATGCCTTGAGCGTGCGGTAGTGCTGCTCGGCCAGGATCTCGGTGGGCGCCATCATGGCCGCCTGGCAGTCGCCGGCAATCGCCGCCAGTGCTGCCATGGCGGCCACCACCGTCTTGCCCGAGCCGACGTCGCCCTGCACCAGCCGCAGCATGGGCACCTCGCGGGCCAGATCCGCGCCGATCTCGTCGAGCACGCGACGCTGGGCGCCGGTCAGCGAGAACGGTAGATGGGTCAGAAAGCGCGCCTGCAGGCTGCGCCCGCTGGGCAGCGCCGGGGCGCCATCCTCCTGAATCTTCAGACGCACCTGCTGCAGGCTCAGGCGATGGGCCAGCAGCTCCTCCAAGGCCAGGCGCCGCGTGGCAGGGTGTTTGCCGCTGGAGAGGCGTTCGGGGTCGGCGTCGGGGGGCGGCTGATGCAGCGTCTGCAGGCAGTAACGCAGCTCGGGCAGACCGAAGCGGGTGCGCAGCTCTTCGCCGATCCAGTCAGGCAGCGCCTCGGGGGCCTCGTCCAGGCGGGTCAGCGCCTGCTCGATCAGTGCGCGCAGACGCGCCTGATTGAGCCCTTCGGTGGTGGGGTAGATCGGCGTCAGATGATCTTCCACCGGCGGGGCATCGGCGCTGAGCAGGCGGTATTCGGGATGGTAGATCTCGAGCCCGGTGGCGCCGGCACGCGCCTCGCCGAAGCAGCGCACCCGGGCGCCGGGGCGGAACTGCTGCTGCTGCGCCGGGGAAAAGTGGAAGAAGCGCAGGCTGAGGATGCCGGAGCCATCGCGCAGCCGCACCAGCAGGCTACGACGACGCCCTTTCACCACGTCGCTGGCCGAGACGTCGCCCTCCACCACCGCCTCGTGTCCGGCTCTCAGCGTGCCGATCGGCGTGATGCGGGTGCGGTCCTGATAGCGTAGCGGCAGGTGAAACAGCAGGTCGGCCACGCTCTCGATGCGCAGGCGAGCCAGCTTGAGGGCTACCGCTTCCCCGACGCCCTTCAGGGAGGTGACCGGCGCGTCGAGGCCGTTCATGCGAGCTCGGGGAGCGCCTCGTGACACAGTTGGATGGCGTCGGTCACCGCGTCGATGGCCTTGGGACGCGGGAAGCTGGCGCGCCAGGCGATTGCCACGGTGCGCGATGGCGCCGGCGACTTGAACGGCCGGCTGGTGAGCAGCCCGCTTTCGTAGTGGCCGGTGCCGATGGCCGAACGCGGCAGCACGGTGATGCCCAGCTTCGAGGCGACCATGTGACGGATCGTCTCCAGCGAGCCGCCTTCAGCGGTCAGGGTATTGCTGGGGCTGTTGAGCTGCTGGCTGATGGCGGGGCAGGCCTCGAGAATCTGATCGCGGAAGCAGTGACCCTCGCCCAGTAGCAGCAGACGCTCCTTGAGCAGGTCCTCCTTCTCGATGTACTGGCGTTGGCTCCAGGCGTGATCGGCCGGAATCAGTACCTCGAACTCCTCTTCGTAGAGGGGCTTGGTCACCACGTCGGTTTCGGTGAACGGCAGCGCGATGATGATCGCATCGAGCTCACCGCTGCGCAGCTTCCGCCGCAGGCTGGCGGTGAAGCCCTCCTCGATGTAGAGCGGCATCTGCGGCGCGCTGCGGGTCAGGGCCGGTACCAGGTGCGGGAACAGGTAGGGGCCGATGGTGTAGATGGCACCGATGCGCAGCGGGCTTGCCAGCTGATCCTTGCCGGCATTGGCCAGCTCCTTGATCACGCTGCTCTGCTCCAGCACTCGTTGGGCCTGTTCGACGATCTTCTCGCCCAGCGGCGTGACCTGCACGGTGGACTTGGAGCGTTCGAACAGGGCCACGCCGAGCTCTTCCTCGAGCTTCTTCACCGCCACCGACAGGGTGGGCTGGGAAACGAAGCAGCGCTCGGCCGCTCTGCCGAAGTGGCGCTCCTGCGCCAAGGTTACGATGTAGCGAAGTTCTGTTAGAGTCATGACTGGTGCCCTTTGGGCATCCTCTCGGACGATAGATGACTTTCAATAGGGACTTTTTATCAGGGGGCGAGAGAAAGGTGAAGAAAACCACACTGATTCTAGGCTGTGGCGACATCGGAATGGTGCTGGGCAGGGAGCTGCTGGCGGCAGGGCATCGCGTGATCGGAGCCCGGCGCAGCGTCGCACCGCTGGAGGGTAGCGGTATCGAACCGCTGCCGCTCGACCTGAACGACGAAGAGGCTCTGGCCGCGCTGCCCGACGCCGACTACGTGGTCTATATCCTCAGCGCCGATCGCTTCGACGAGGCTGCCTACCGGGCCGCCTATCTCGATGGTCTCAAGGCCGTGCTGCAGGTCTATGAAGGGCGTGACACGGCTCCCAAGCGCCTGCTCTTCGTTTCGTCCACCAGCGTCTACGGCCAGAAGGAGGGTGAGCTGGTCGACGAGGAGACCCCGGCCGAATCGGCGGGCTTTGCCGGTGCGCTGATGCGCGAGGCCGAGCAGGCCCTGCGGGCGAGCCCCTTGGCGGGTACCACGGTGCGCTTCTCGGGTATCTATGGGCCGGGCCGCGATCGCCTGATCCGGCAGGTGCTGGAGGGCCGCATTGCGCCGGCAACGCCGCCCATGTACTCCAACCGCATCCATCGCGACGACTGCGCAGGCGTACTGGCCCACCTGATCGGCCTGGACGCGCAAGGCGAGTCGCTGGAGGAGCTCTATCTGGCCAGCGACTGTGCGCCGGAGCCGCTGCACGAGGTCATGGCGTGGCTGGCCGGTCAGCTCAAGGTGGAGTCCACCGAGGTGATCCAGGCCCCGCTGCGCAAGCGCTCCAGCAAGCGCTGCGACAACACCCGCCTGCGCGAGACCGGCTACGTATTCCGCTATCCCAGCTATCGCGAAGGCTACGCTCAGGTCATGAAGGAAGGCGGCTTTCTGCCCGAGCCGGTCTGAGTCCGCTCGCCACCGCGATACGCCAACGCGGGCTCACTGCCCGCGTTGGTGTCAGACGAAGCGTCTGAATTTCAAAAGATGGGGCCTCAAAAGGTGAGACGTCAAAAGGTGTAGGCGACACCGATCGACATGCCAAGACCGAACTCGTCCTGCCTTCTCAGCGAGAGGCGCTCACGTTCGGCGCGTAGATCCGCTCGTAGGTCGCTGTTACCGCTGCCGCGCGATGCTTCCAGAGAAGGGCTGCGGCTGCCGTAGTAGGCGACGCCCAGGTCGCTGATGAAGCGCCAGCCAGGCTGCCAGGCCGGCGACGACTCCCAGCCCAGGCCGAGATAGGGCGCGACGCGGTTGTGTTCCACCTTGCCCGTCAGATCGCCGACTTCCGCTGCGCTGTAGCGCGTGCCGTTGATGGTATAGCCGCCCCGGTTGTCGCGCTTGCCTTCCAGGCGGGTCTCGGGGTTGGCGAACAGCAATCCACCGCTCACCCGAAAGCCGCTGCCCGCCAGCGGATACCAGTCGACCAGCGCCTCGACGGCGTTGCGCTGCTTGCGCTTGAGCTCGTACTCGACGCCCTCCAGGGTGCGGTCGTCCTTGAACTCCGATTCGCCATTGATGCCTAGACGCACTGCCAACTGACGGTCGATGGCATAGCCGACGCCGGCTCCCAGGCCGAAGGTGCCGAGCTTGCTGTAGACGAAGGCGCCCGACCCGGCGGCATTGTCATCGGCGAAGGCCACGCTGGAGCAGAGAGCGGCCAGGCAGGTCGCGGCGATCACGCGTTTGTTCATGGGTGTCTCCTCGGTAGTGGGCCGGCCACCTGGCCGGCCCGACGAGCCGTCACGTTACGCCTGGCCCGGCCCACCGGCATGTCCCGCCCGTCGCTATCGCCCCATGTGACAAAGTGCATACGCCGTCGACCGAAACGCCTGATATGCTGCCGCGATATCGGGTCGCGCCGGTGAGCGTGACCCTCTCCACAGGCATGGTTCGAGGGCGGGGAAATGGCGGCCGGATCATGGGTATCGGATATGGGAGACAGGGCGCGAGGCGGCTGGCATGCCCTAGCGGGATCGTTCGGCCCCACCACTCTGCTGTTTCGCGGCGTCGGGCTGATCGCCTGTGCGGTGATCTATGCCATGCACCGGGTACACGAGGAGCTGGCTGCGGAAGACGAGCTGACCCTCGTGTTGAACGGCGAGACCCTGGTGCGGCAGTGGCTGGGCGATACCGTGGCGGGGCTGCTGTTCAGCGAGACGCTGGTGATGATCGGCTTCGTCGTCTTCGCCGTGGCGTTCTGCCTGGCGACGGCGCCGACTGCCTATCGCCAGCCCCGCACGCGCTGGCTGCTGGTGATCCAGATAGCGATAGGTCTGGTGATCAACGAAGAGCTGCTGCTGATCGTGGCCGCCCAGCTTCCCTTTCTCTATCCCTTGCCCTTGGCGTTCACCTGGCTGCTGGCCCAGGCACTGCTCAAGGCGCTGTTGTGGGGCGCGATTCTGCTGGCGGCGGATCCGATGGAGGCGACCCTTGCGGCGGCTGAGGCAGCGGGTATCGAGCTGCCGGCCATCAGCCTGGCGAGCCTGCTGGGGCTGGCCATCTTGATGTTCTTCGTATGGCAGCTGTTCGCCTTCTGTCTGGGCTGTATCGCCATGACCGAGCGGCGCCAGCGCTATCGGCTGGCCAAGGCCCATGCCGAACTCACGGCTACGCGCCAGCTGCTGGCGGACAGCGCACGCGCCAGCGAGCGCCTGCGTATTTCGCGTGACCTTCACGACGGCCTCGGCCACCATCTGGCGGCGCTGAATCTGCATCTGGACCTGGCTTCGCGGCAGCCGGAGGACAAGGCGGTATCGCTGCATACTGCGCGTGAGATCGCCAAGGCGCTCTATCAGGAGGTCAGGAGCACGGTCGAGCGCGAGCGCCTCGTCGTCCCGATCGATCTGTTCGGCAGCCTGAAGACGCTCTGCTCGGGCATACCCCAGCCCCACATCGAGCTGCGCTACGACCCGCGCTGCCGGGTGTGCGACCCGGCCCTGGCCCATGTGATTTTCCGTACGGTGCAGGAGGCGCTCTCCAACGCCCTGCGCCATGCCGACGCGGGTAGGGTCGAGATCAGTGTGGCATGCAAGGCCGGCGGCATACATGTCGGCATCGTCGACGACGGCCGCGGTGCGGCCAGGATCGTGCCGGGCAACGGACTGACGGGAATGCGCGAAAGGGTCGCAGAGGTGGGTGGCAGCCTGGCGCTGGAATCGCGACCCGGCGCCGGCTGTCAGGTTGGGCTATGGCTGCCTATGGAAGGGGGCAGATCATGATTCGAGTGCTGCTGGTCGACGACCAGCATCTGGTGCGCAGCGGCATCGCCGGGCTGCTGGGGCTGACGCCCGACATCGAAATGGTCGGCGAGGCGGCGGGTGGCGAAGAGGCACTGGAGCTCGTCGCCGCCAAAACTCCCGACGTGATGCTGCTGGACGTGCGCATGCCCGGCATGAGCGGCATCGAGGTGCTGGCTCGTCTGAACGAGGCGGAGTACTTCCCGCCAACCATTCTGCTCACCACCTTCGACGACGACGAGGCGCTGCTGGCCGGCATGCGTGCCGGTGCCCGCGGCTTTCTGCTCAAGGACATTTCTCTGGAGCGTCTGGCCGAGGACATTCGCCATGTCGCCGCGGGTGGCTCGGCCATCCGGCCGTCGATCACCGAGCGCGTCCTGCGCGGGTTGCGCAGCCTGAGCCCCGAGTTCGAATGCCTCGATCCACCGTGTCGGCTGACCTCGCGGGAAACGGAGATCCTGCGGCTGTTGGCCAGCGGTCTCAACAATCGCGAGGTGGCGCTGGCGCTGGGCACGGCTGAGGGCACAGTGAAGAATCAGGTCTCCAGCATCCTCTCCAAGATGGGCGTGCGTGACCGGGTGCGCGCAGTGCTGCGCGGCATCGAGCTGGGCTGGATCTGAGCTAGAGCGGCAGGCGATAGCCCAGAGCCAGCACCTCGAAGCCCTGGTTGGGCGAGCGGATTCCGCCGTTCGAGTAGTGGGTCAGGCTCAGGGCGACCTCGCCGGGCCCCAGTGGCCCGCCCAGCGCCAGGCGATCCTGGAACTGGAAGGCGCTGCCGAGCTCGCGCGACTCGTGGCGCGATTCGAGGAACAGCGCCACGCCGATGCCGCCTTCGACGAACACGCCGCGCTGTTCGCCGAAGGTCCAGCGCAGCGCCGGGGTGGCCAGCCAGGCCGCGTTGTGGTTGCCCTCGCGGCCCTGCAGCAACAGCAGGCCGGTGGCCAGACGCAGGCTAAGCGCTGCCGGCAGGAAGTCGAGTTCAGGACGTGTATCGAGCTCGATACGGGCGGCGGCGGCCGATTCGCTGGTCATGCCGACGTCGAGGTATAAGTCGGCCAGTCCGGCAGGACTACCGATCAGTGCCAGGCAGGCCAGCAGCCCGGCGGCGAGGTTCTTCCTGCGCTTCACAGTGTTCCCCTTTTTCTTGTGTGCCAATCTGTGTTGGCTGATCTGGCGCCTCTTCGTCCTTGAGGCATCAATGCTGAGATGTGGCCAGAGAGTGGTAGTGCGCGCCCCGCTGATCGACCACCGAGTGAAGCAGCTCCATGCGCTCATAAGACCATGTCAGGTCGACGGCGGGAAGCCCGTTCACCTCGAGCGAGGCGGCGCGGCGCAGCAAGGTGACGTGAGGCGTGAAGCCGCCGGGACGCATGCCGAAGCCGCGTGCTTCGAGCGCGTCCCACAGCCGGCCCTGCAGCCGTGCCAGGCCGTGGTCGGTGTGCCGGCCGCCTACCCAGACGATGCCGGGGCGCCGGAAACAGCCCCAGCCGTCGAGGCGCCACTCGCCGGGTTCGATGCTCAGGCCCCGGACCCACTCGACGAGTTCGGCGGCTTTGGCCTCCTCCACCTCGCCGAGAAAGGCCAGCGTCAGGTGCAGGCTAGGGTCGGGCATGCGCCTTCCGCCGCAGCGGTCGTGGGCGATATCCGCCAGCGCACCGAGCCGCTTACGCAGCTCGGGAGGCGGGTTCAGCGCGAGGAAGAGCCTCATGGCTAATCAGCTGAAAAGGATGAAGTCGCGTCACGAGCGAAGAGAGGCTGATCGCCGCCGGAGCGCAGCTCCCGGAGTGTAGTCCGCTACATGAGGAGAGCGAGCACCGCCGGCGGTCAGGATCTCAAGCGCAGTAGCGAATTCGCCTTTTCTAGTCGCCGATGACCATAACTGCTTCGGCTTCGAACTGGGCGCCCTTGGGCAGCGCCTTGACGCCCACCGCGGCGCGGGCCGGGTAGGGCTTGTCGAAGAACTCCTCCATCACCTTGTTGACCACCGCGAAGTTGTCCAGGTCGACCAGGTAGAGGTTGAGCTTGACGATCTCGCCCAGCGAGCCGGCGGCCTCTTCGCACACGGCCTTGAGGTTGATGAAGACCTGGCGGGCCTGGGCCTCGAAGTCGTCGGAGACGAGCTCCATGGTGGCTGGGTCGAGGGGAATCTGACCGGACAGATAGACGGTGTTGCCGGCCTTGATGGCCTGGGAGTAGGGGCCGATGGCGGCGGGGGCCTTTTCGGTATTGATCACGGCCTTGTTGCTCATGACGCTCTCCTCGTGGTGTTCATGTACTGCATGGCAAGGGTCAATGAAAAGCCCGTTCGCCGCGCCGGGCGGCGAACGGGCCGAAACGGGTTCAATTGCCGACGCGAGTGATCTTGCCGACGTGGGACAGATTGCGAATGCGCTTGATGATGCGGGCCAGATGCACGCGGTCGCGTACCGCCAGGGTCAGATGCACGATGGAGAGCCGGGCGTCACGCTCCTCGATGCCGATGCGCTCGATATTGGCATCGGCGTCGGTGACCAGGCTGGCCAGCTCGGCCACCAGCCCGCGGCGGCTCTCGATCTCGATGCGCAGGGCCACCGGGAAGTCCTCGCTGATCTCGTCGGACCACTCCAGCGCGAACAGCTTGTCCGGATCGCTCTTCAGTTCGTCGAGATTGCGGCACTCGGTGCGGTGCACCACGATGCCCTTGCCCACCGACAGATGGCCCACCACCGGATCGCCGGGCAGCGGGTGGCAGCAGCGGGCGAACTTGATCACCATCCCCTCGCCGCCGCTGATGACGATGGGGCCCTGGGCGGCCAGCCCGCGCTCGCCGGCCTCGGCCATGTCGCCATGCAGCAGATCGACCAGGCGTCGGGCCACCACGTGGGCCACTCGGGTGCCGAGGCCGATCGACTCCAGCAGGCTCTCTTCGTCCTTGAGCGACAGCTCGTCCAGCAGCTCCGGCAGCACGGTGTCCGGCAGCTCCTCCAGGCTGGTCTCGAAATCGGCCAGGGCCTTGTTGAGCAGGCGCCGGCCGAGCTGAACCGCCTCGGTCTGCTGCTGATGCTTGAGGGCGTGGCGAATCGCCGAACGCGCCTTGGCGGTGACCACGAAGTTGAGCCAGGCCAGGTTGGGACGCGCCCCCGGGGCGGTGATGATCTCCAGCGTCTGACCGCTCTCCAGGCGGGTCGAGAGCGGTGCCAGGTGGCGGTCGATGCGACAGGCGATGCAGCTGTTGCCGATGTCGGTGTGCACGGCGTAGGCGAAGTCGATCACCGTGGCGCCCTGGGGCAGCTCCATGATGTCGCCGCGCGGCGTGAACACGTAGATGTCGTCGGGGAACAGGTCGTTCTTGACGTGCTCGATGAACTCCAGCGAGTCGCCGGCGTGACGCTGCATCTCGAGCAGCCCCTTGACCCACTCCCGGGCCCGGGCGTGGCTGCCCTCGGCGATGGGGTGATCGGTCTGGCCCGCCTTGTAGAGCCAATGGGCGGCGATGCCGTTGTTGGCCATGGCCTCCATCTCGCGGGTGCGGATCTGCACCTCGATGGGCATGCCGCCGCTGCCGAACAGGGTGGTGTGCAGGCTCTGGTAGCCGTTGGCCTTGGGGATGGCGATGTAATCCTTGAAGCGTCCCGGCACCGGCTTGTAGAGGTTGTGCACCACGCCGAGGATGCGATAGCAGCTGTCGACGTCCTCGGTGATGATGCGGAACCCGAACACGTCCATGATCTCGGCGAACGGCTTGCGCTGGTCGCGCATCTTCTTGTAGATCGACAGCAGGTGCTTCTGGCGGCCCACCACGGTGCCGGCCAGCCCTTCGTCGTCGAGGCTCTTCTGCAGCGTGGTCTGGATCTGGCGGATCGCCGAGCGGCGATGGCCGCGGGCGCTGGAGACGGCGCGCTTGATGCGCTCGGCGCGCATCGGGTGCAGCGCCTGGAAGGAGAGATCCTCGAGCTCCACGCGGATGGTATTGATGCCCAGACGGCTGGCGATGCGGGCGTAGATCTCCAGCGTCTCGCGGGCGATGCGGCGCTTCTTCTCCGGGCGCAGGGCGCCCAGGGTGCGCATGTTGTGCAGACGGTCGGCGAGCTTGACGATGATGACGCGGATGTCTCGGGACATCGCCAGCACCATCTTCTGGAAGTTCTCGGCCTGGGCGACGGCCTTGTCCTCGAAGGTGATCTGGGTCAGCTTCGAGACGCCATCGACCAGCTCCGCCACCGGCTTGCCGAACTGCTCGGCGAGAGCTTCCTTGGAAACCCCGGTGTCCTCGATCACGTCGTGCAGCATGGCCGACATCAGGCTCTGATGGTCCATGTGCATGTTGGCGAGGATGTTGGCCACCGCCAGCGGATGGGTGACGTAAGGTTCGCCGGAGCGCCGGCGCTGGCCGTCGTGGGCCTGCTCGGCATAGTAGAAGGCGCGCTTGACCTGTTGGATCTCGTCGGGAGGAAGATAGCCGCCGAGTCTGTCGGCCAGGTCGTCGATGGTGAACATTAGCGCGCCTTGAGTGACAGCCTTACTCCTCGAGAGCGATACCCGGCTCGCCTTCGCGGCGAATTCTCACCGGTGCCTCGATCGGCTCGTCCAGCACGGTATGGTCGACCAGCCCGGCGGCGATCTCGCGCAGCGCCATCACGGTGGGTTTGTCGTTCTCCCACGGCAGCTGGGCATCGCGCGAGCCGCGCGACAGCTGGCGAGCGCGCTGGGTGGAGATCATCACCAGCTTGAAGCGGTTTTCGACGTTTTCCAGACAATCTTCGACGGTGACACGCGCCATATAGGGTACTTCCCGAAAACTGTAGTGGGCCCACGGCAGCGGCCTGAGGACCGAAATGGAACAGGACAGACTAGATTACTCGACGTTCGGCTACCCTGACAAGCGTCTGCGGGCCAGGACAGGCGCCTGCGGCTAGGACAACAGCGACGCGGCTAGGACAGCAGCGCATCCAGCAGCGGGCCGTGGCTCTCCTTCACCCGCGCCAGGCTCAGCCGCCGGCTGATCACCAGTGACTGCAGTTCGCGCAGGGCGGTGGTGAAGTCGTCGTTGATCACCAGGTAGTCGTATTCGTCGTAGTGCGACATCTCGCTGACCGCATCGCGCATGCGCCGGGCGATGGTGGCGTGCTCGTCGGTGCCGCGGTTGGCCAGGCGCCGCTCCAGCTCGTCGCGGGAAGGCGGCAGGATGAAGATCGATACCGCATCGGCCATTTGCTCGCGGACCTGGCGGGCGCCCTGCCAGTCGATCTCGAGAATCACGTCCTGGCCGGCTTCGAGCAGGGCTTCCACCGCGGGCCGCGAGGTGCCGTAGAAGTTGTCGAATACCCGGGCGTACTCGAAGAACTCGCCCCGCGCGATCATCGCCTCGAACTCGCCCACCGTCACGAAGTGGTAATTGACGCCGTCCACCTCGCCACGGCGCTGGCCCCGGGTGGTATGCGACACCGAGACCTGGATGCCGTCGAGGCTCTCGATCAGCTCGCGTACCAGTGTGGTCTTGCCGGCCCCGGAGGGGGCGGAAACGATGAAAAGCGTACCTTGAGACATGAGCGTGCGTCCCTGATGTGGCGACGAGTGATGGAGCGACTGCAGGAAAACGCGAAGTATCTCACGAATTCCAGGTGCGCTGCAGGGGCAGACCGTCTTCACCGGCGAGACTACGCCAAGATGCCTCTCGACAGCGCTCTTCCGGCCCGGTGGACATCAGCTTGTCACAAAGGCTGCGTATGCTACGTGACAACGTCACTCAGGCTCACGGCGCGTCATGTCGCCGAGAGGTGGGGTCATGCTGCAGCGGGGTAGAGGCCATGCCGGAAGAACAGAGCGCCATTGAGGAGAAACGCAGCCAGGAGGCGATACCGGCAGCGCTCCCCGAGCCTTTGACGCCCGCCGAGACGCATGACGAACCGCTGCTGCGGGTCAATCACACCCGTACCGGGGTCCGTGCCAAGCCGACCTCCGCCACATCCGAGCTCGACCTGAAGTCTCCCAGCCTCTACTTCAATCGCGAGCTGTCGACCCTGCAGTTTCATATCCGCGTGCTCGAGCAGGCGCTGGACATGTCTCACCCGCTGGTCAATCGGTTGATGTTCCTGCTCATCTTCTCTTCCAATCTGGATGAGTTCTTCGAGATTCGCGTGGCGGGTATCAAGCGGCATATTGCCTTGCATCCCGACGAGGTGGGGAGCGATGGCATGCGACCCACGGAGCTGCTCGACGAAATTTCTCGCATAGTGCATGAGCAGGTGGAGCGACAGTACCGTATTCTCAACGAGACGCTGATTCCCGAGCTCGCCCGGCAGAATATCTTCTTCCTGCGCCGCGAGAGCTGGACCGCATCCCAGCGGGAGTGGGTCAGGGAATATTTCGACGAAGAGATCATGCCGGTGATCAGCCCGATCGGGCTCGACCCCTCCCACCCTTTCCCGCGCCTGGTCAACAAGAGCCTGAACTTCATCGTCGAGCTGGAGGGACAGGATGCATTCGGCCGCGAGGGCGGACTGGCGATTCTACCCGCACCGCGACCGCTGCCGCGCTTGATTCGCTTGCCTGCGCACCTGAGCCGTCCGGGCTGCGATGAGTTCGTCTTTCTTTCCTCCATGGTTCATGCCCATGCCGAGGAGCTGTTCCCCGGCATGAAGATCATCGGCTGTTATCAGTTCCGCCTGACCCGCAACGCCGACTTCTCGGTGGATACGGAGGAGATCTCCGATCTCGCTTCGGCCCTCAAGGGTGAGCTGCTGGCGCGACGCTACGGCGACGGCGTGCGCCTGGAGGTGGTCAACGACTGCCCGGCTCATCTCACCGACTTTCTGCTCAACCAGTTCAACCTTGCGCCCCGCGACCTCTACCTGGTGGATGGCCCGGTCAACTTGAGCCGATTGATGACGCTGCTGGGCGATTTCGAGCGCCACGAACTGCTCTACAAGCCCTTCATTCCCGGGCTGCCCAAGGTGCTCAACAATCGCAAGGAGAGCCTGTTCAGCCTGATCGCTCAGGGCGACATTCTGCTTCACCATCCCTTTCAGTCGTTCACGCCCATCGAGAGCCTGCTGGCCGAGGCGGCCAACGATCCTGGCGTGCTGGCCATCAAGCAGACCCTGTATCGCACCGGTGCCGATTCGGCCATCGTCAGTGCGCTGGTCGAGGCCGCGCGCAACGGCAAGGAGGTCACGGTGGTGATCGAGCTGCGTGCGCGCTTCGACGAGGCGGACAATCTGCTGCTCGCGGCCCGCCTTCAGGAGGCGGGTGCCATCGTGATTTATGGCGTGATGGCCTACAAGACCCACGCCAAGATGCTGCATATCGTGCGCCGCGAGAAAGGCGGCCTGCGATACTACGCCCACTTGGGCACCGGCAACTATCACTCGCGCACGGCCAAGCTCTACACCGATTACAGCCTGCTGACCGCCAATGAGCGGCTGTGCGAGGACGTGCATCTGGTCTTCCAGCAGCTGTCGGGAATGGGCAAGCCCAGGGTGATTGAAACCCTGCTGCATGCGCCATTCGTGCTCCATGACCGGCTGGTGAAGATGATCGAGCGTGAGGCCAGACACGCCGAGAAGGGCAGGAAGGCGCACCTGATCATCAAGTGCAATTCGCTGACCGAGCCCCAGCTCATCCGGGCGCTCTATCGCGCCTCGCAGGCCGGGGTGCGCTGCGACTTGATCGTACGCGGCATGTGCTGCCTGCGCCCCGGTGTGGCGGGGGTGTCGGAGAATATCCAGGTACGCTCGATCGTGGGGCGCTTCCTCGAGCATACCCGTGTCTTCACTTTCCACAACGATGGCAAGCCGGAGGTGTGGGCTTCGAGCGCCGACTTCATGGAACGCAACATGTTCCAGCGCGTGGAAACCTGCTTCCCCATCCTCGACAAGAAGCTGGCACAGCAGGTACGCAAGGACCTGGAGACCTACCTGGTGGACAACTGCCAGGCCTGGGTACTGACCGCTGACGGTCGCTACGTGAAGCAGGTGCCCGAAGAGGGCGTCCCGGCCATCAGCGCCCAGGAGACGCTGCTCTACGCTTATGCAGCGAAGGCCTGAGTGGCTTTGTCCGTTCCGGCTGAAGCCGTAGCCGCCCCTTTGCTCTTGTCTGCTTCGGCAGGCCTCTGAAGGAAGAACTCGCCACCGATGACCCCATCGACTCATGACGAGCCGCGCCGCCTGGCGGCGATCGATCTGGGCTCCAACAGCTTCCACTTGCTGGTCGCCAACTATCAGCACGAACGTTTCCAGGTGACCGCCAAGTACGGTGAGAAGGTGCAACTGGCCGCCGGGCTCGACGACGACCTCAGGCTGAGCGACGAGGCCATGCAGCGCGCCATGGAGTGCCTGACCCGGTTCGCGCCGTTCGTCGCCGACATCGACCCCAGGCACCTGCGTATCGTCGGTACCCAAACGCTGCGCGTGGCCAGCAACGGCCAGGAGCTGATTGCCCATGCCGAAGCCCTGCTTGGCCATGAGGTGGAGATCGTTTCCGGTCGCGAAGAGGCCCGCCTGATCTATCTGGGCGTGGCGCATTCGCTGGCCGACGTGCATGGCCGCCGCTTCATCATCGACATCGGTGGCGGCTCGACAGAGTTCATCATCGGGGAGCGGTTCGAACCTCAGGCCCTGGAGAGCCTGGAGATGGGCTGCGTCTCTTACACCCGACGTTTCTTTGCCGAGGGCAGAATCGACGAGAGTCGCTTCCGCCAGGCCGAAACCGCAGCGCTGTACGAAGTGGAGAGTATCCGCCAGCCGTTCCTGCAGTTGGGCTGGTCGGATCCGGTGGGCACCAGCGGCACTATCCGCAACGTGGCGGCCATCGTCTCCGCCGAGGGGGCGAGCGTCGAGGGCATCATTCGTCGTGATGCGCTGCTTCGGTTGCGCCAGCAGTTGATCGATTACGGCCATATCGACCAGCTCGCCCTGGTTGGGCTCAAGCCCGATCGCGCCAGAGTGTTTCCGGCGGGCGTGGCGGTGCTGTGCGCGGTTTTCGAAGCCTTCGACCTGCCGTTTCTGCGCTATTCGGACGGCGCGTTGCGCGAGGGCATGCTCTACGATCTGATCGGCCGTAACACCCCGGAGGATTCGCGGCTCAAGACGCTCGATGGTCTCGATCTGCGCTATGCCACCGACAGGCGCCAGGCTGGCAACGTGGCTGCAAGTGCCATGGCGGCCTTCGACCAGGTGGCCGGGGCCTGGCAGCTCGGCGACGAGCAGCGCCAGTTGCTGGCTTGGGCAGCCAGGCTGCACGAGATAGGCTTGGCCGTTTCGCATAGCCAGTTCCATCGGCATGGCGCCTACCTGCTCGAGCATTCCGACCTGCCGGGCTTCTCGCGCACGGATCAGCGCGGCCTTGCCTTCCTGGTACGGGCGCACCGGCGCAAGTTCCCCATCAAGGAGCTCAAGGAGTTTCCGACAACGGTACGCCAGCGCTATGCGCGTCTGGCGCGACTGCTGCGTCTGGCGGCGATACTCAACCACTCCCGACCTGAAGCGCCGCCCGATGGCGTTACCCTGGGCGTCGAGGGCGAAGTGCTTCTCGTCACCTTGCCCGACGACTTGACCGGTAGCGCTCTGCTGTTCGGCGCCCTCGAGCAGGAGAAAAATTATCAGCTCGCTGCCGGCTATCAGCTCGAAATCATCCCCGGGACACGCTGATCCCAGCCGGATCGAGCTCCTCGGCGAACAGTTCCAGGGCGTACTGGGCGGCCACGGAATTGCCGTTGTCGTCGAGGGCCGGCGACCAGGCGCAGACCGTCATCCGGCCCGGCACCACGGCAACGATGCCGCCGCCCACGCCGCTCTTCGCCGGTAGCCCGACGCGATAGGCGAAATCCCCCGCGGCGTCGTACATGCCGCAGGTCGCCATGATCGCATTGATGCGCCGCGTCAGCCCCGGCGAGACGAAGCGCTCGCCCATGGCGCGGGCCTCGCCGTCGGCCGCCAGGAAGTTCATGGCCACGGCCAGGTCGGCGCAGCTCATGGCCAGCGCACAGCAGGAGAAGTAGGTGCGCAGCACCTCGTCGACGTCGTTGTCCAGGTTGCCGAAGGCCTTCATCAGGTAGGCCATGGCGGCATTGCGCGAGCGGTGCTGCCACTCGGAATCCAGCACCTCGTCGTCGATCAGGATCCTGGCGTTGCCCGCCAGCCGCCGGGCCACGTCCTGCAGGTGCTTGTCCGGGGTGGCAAAGGCGCTGACCAGGCGATCCGTGACCGCGATGGCGCCGGCATTGATGAAGGGGTTGCGCGGCTTGCCCCGCTCGGCCTCGAGCTGGGCCAGCGAATTGAAGGGCATGCCCGACGGATTGAGCCCGACCCGCTGCCACAGCGCTTCGCCGTGCACGCGCAGGGCGAGGGTGAGCAGCAGCACCTTGGCGATGCTCTGGATCGAGAAGGGCGTCTCGGCGTCCCCGACGGCATACAGCGTGCCGTAGTTGGTGCACGCGGCGATACCGAGCCGCGCGGGGTTCTGCTCGGCCAGCGCCGGGATATAGCTGGCGACCCGGCCGCTGCCGAGCCGGGAACGGGCTCGGGCGTGGACGCTCTCCAGCCAGGCCTGCATGTCTTCCCTTTCCGGCAGGGTTCGCACGCTCTGAGCCCCAACGGCCGGCCCCGAAGCATCGGGGCCGGTCGCAGGCTGTGACTTGGGATGTCGCACCGCTACTTCGCCGGCTGGCTGGCAGTCGGTGCCGCTGCGCCGTAACGCTTGAGGCGCTCGATGTCCTCGGGCTCGATTTCCCAGGCGGCGGGATCGATATCGAGATCGGCGAACTTCTGGGCGTCGAATACGGGGTGGCGAATGCCGGCGCGGATCTGCTCGTCGAAGTCGCGCATCAGGCGCAGCCCCGGCTTGAACAGCATGAGCAGGGCGATGAGGTTGGCCAGCGCCAGGAAGCCCATGGTCACGTCGGCGAAGGCGAATACCGTACCCAGGTCGGTCAGCGCACCCCAGGCGCAAAGTGCGACGATCGCGATGCGGAACAGGTTGAACAGCGTGACGTTGCCATCGCTGAAGTAGTTGAGGCTGTTCTCGCCCAGGTAGTAGTTGTAGAGAATGGTGCTGAAGCCGAACAGCAGCAGCGCCACGCTGACGAAGCTGCGGCCCCATTCGCCCACGTGGTCGGCCAGCGAGACCTGGGTCAGCGCCACGCCGCCGATATCGGCACCGCTGGCCGGGTCGTAGGCGCCGCTGAGCAGGATGATGAAGGCGGTGGCCGAACAGATGATCAGGGTGTCGATGAACACCGAGAAGGCCTGCACGACCCCCTGGTTGGCCGGGTGCGGCACATAGGCCACCGCGGCGACGTTGGGGGCGCTGCCCAGGCCCGCTTCGTTGGAGAACAGGCCGCGTTTGACCCCCATCATGATGGCGGCGCCGATACCGCCACCCACCGCCGGCTCCAGGCCGAAGGCGCTGTTGACGATCAGCAGGAAGACCTCGGGGATGCGCGGCAGGTTCATGCCCAGCACCACGAAGGCGATCAGCAGATAGCCCACCGCCATGACCGGCACCAGCACCTCGGTCACCCGGGCGATGCGCTTGATGCCGCCGAAGATGATCAGGCCGACCACCGCGGCCATGCCCAGGCCGGTATAGAGCACCGGAATGCCGAAGGCGTCGTCGAAGGAGGTGGCCACGGCGTAGGACTGCAACGCGGTAAAGCCGAAACCGAAGGTGACCAGCAGCAGCACCGAGTAGAGCGCGGCCAGCCACTTCCAGTGGCTACCGAGGCCGCGGGCGATGTAGTAGGCCGGTCCGCCGCGGTAGGTGCCGTCCGGCTGGGCCGTCTTGTAGGCCTGGGCCAGGGTGCACTCGAGGAAACTGGTGGCCATGCCCATCAGGCCGACCAGCCACATCCAGAAGATCGCCCCGGGGCCGCCGAGGGTGATGGCCACCGCCACGCCGGCGATGTTGCCGCCGCCGACGCGGCCGGCAATGGAGAGCAGCAGCGCCTGGAAGGAGCTCAGGTGGCCGTGCTTGTCACGCTTGAACGCCTGGCTGGCGCCGAGGATGCGGAACATGCGGGTGAAATAGCGAAACTGGACGAAGCGCGAGCCCAGGGTGAAGCCGACGCCGACGGCGATCAGCAGGGCGATGAGTACCTTGCCCCACAGCAGGTCGTTGATCAGATCGAGCATCAGGCGTTCCTCCGCTCGGGCGAGACGTGGGGCTGCACGGACCGGGGAGTGGCGGTGGGTATCGTTATTCTTGGCATGAAACTGGAACCTCTAGCTGTTTTTCGACTGGGCCCGCCGTAAGCGGGCCGGTTGTCATCGCAAGTTCCATGCCATTCCGCCGCTTTCCTGCAAGCTGTTGATTCAGAGTGGAAAAATTCAAGGGCGCGAGGTTTTTCGCCAGCGCCGGTTATATAACCCAGGTTCTAGAGGGGCGAGGTGTGGAAGGTAACCAATTGAATTAAAAGAATTAAAAAGAGCTATAACTCAGGTTATCGTTATAACTCAAGTTATGACCCTTCCGTGCGGCGCTTCTTCAGCCGCTTGCTCAAGGCGGGCTGCGAGATGCCCAGCCAGCGCGAGGCGATCGACTGATTGCCTTCGGCGCGGCGCAGTGCTTCCTCCACCAGCGCCTCGGCGATTGCTTCCAAGGTGGGCAGCGGCTCGTCGGCAGCGAAGACGGGCCCTGTGCTGGGCTGGGGTGCGGGAAACACCGCTCCCGGCTGACCGATGGCACGCTTGAACGACTCCATGGAGAGCGTGTGGCTGCGGTGCAGGCTCATGGCGTCGTAGACCATGGCGCGCAGCTCGCGCACGTTGCCGGGAAAGGCGTACTCGCCGAGCAGGATTTCCAGCTCGGGGGGATGGCTCGGCTTGCGCTTGCCGAGCTCCTCGGCCGCTTCAGTCAGGAAGTGGTCCAGCAGCAGGGGGATATCCTGTTTGCGCTGGCGCAGCGGTGGAATGTGCACCTGATGCGTGCGCAGACGGTAGTAGAGATCCTTGCGGAAGGTACCGGTGCGCTGCTTCTCGGCCAGGTCGTGGTGGGTCGCCACCAGCACCCGGGCCTGCAGGCGCTTGGGCCGGTCGCTGCCCAGCGGGTAGTACTCGCCCTCCTGGAGCAGGCGCAGCAGCTTCACCTGAGAGGCCAGGCTGAGGTCGCCGATCTCGTCGAGGAACAGGGTGCCGCCCGCGGCCTGCTCGATCATGCCGGCCCGCGGCTGATCGGCGCCGGTGAAGGCCCCGCGCTGGTGGCCGAACAGCGTATCGGCGAAGACGTTGTCGTCGAGACCGGCCACGTTGACGCACACCAGCGGCCCGCTGCAGCCGCTCAGGGTATGGGCGGCCCGGGCGATCAGCTCCTTGCCCACACCGCTCTCGCCGGTGATCAGGATGGGCTGGCGGGTCAGCGCCACCGACTCCAGATACTGGAAGACCGCGCGCATCGCCTTGTCGGTGGTGACGATATGGGCGAAGGCCTCGGGCTGTTCCAGGGTGTCGCAGAGCACGCGCTGGCGCAGCGCCTGGTTCTCCTGGCTCAGCTCCTGCAGGCGAATGGCGCGGCGAATGCCTTCGATGAGCCGGCTCTCCTCGTCGGTCTTGACGAAGTAGTCGAAGGCGCCGAGCTTGATGCAGTTGACCGCGGTTTCCACCTGATTGAGGCCGCTGATGACGATCACGCCGATATCGGGATACTCCTCGACGATGCGCGCCAGCAGCTCCTCGCCCGACAGGTGGGGCATGGTCAGGTCCAGGGTCACCAGGCCGATGTTCTCCCGGGCCAGGATGTCCATCACCTCGCGGCTGTCCTGGCAGCGGTGAATGTGGTTGATGCCCCCGCTGCGCTCCAGGGCGATGCTCAGGCTGCGCAGGAAGGAGGGCTCGTCGTCGACCAGCAGCACGCCGAATGCGGGGTAGAGGGGCGTGGTCGGGTTTGTGGTCAGGGGCGTGCTCATGATGCGTCTGTCTCCTGCTCACGGTTCGGGGGCGTGCCGGTCGAGGTCGGCAGCGACAGCACTGCCCGGGTACCGCGGCCGGGCCGGGAGTCGAAGGTCAGGCTGCCCTGGTGCTCGCTGACGATACTGGCGGAGACGGAGAGGCCCAGCCCGGTGCCGCCGCACTCGCGGCGGGTGGTGAAGAAGGGGTCCGTCAGGCGGTGCATGTCCTCGGGGGCGATACCGCATCCCTCGTCGCACACCTCCACCAGCACCCGGCCCTCGCTGCGCTCGTGACGCGTCGTCAGACGGATGCCCTGGGCAGGGTTCTCCAGCGCTTGGCAGGCGTTCAGCACCAGATTGATCACTACCTGCTCGATGCGCTGGGCGTTGCCGACCAGCGGCGGCAGGTCGTCGCCATAGTGGGCCTCGAAGCGCCCGGTCGCCTTGCGGATCGAATTGTCCACCAGGCGCACGGCGGTGGCCACCACCTCGTTGAGATCGAGGACCTCGCCCCGGGCGTCACCGCCCTGGCGGGCGAAATCCTTGAGGTCGCCGACGATACGCTTGATGCGGCGGGTACCCTCCTGCATGTCGTCGATCATGCCGGGGATCTCCTCGCGCATGCGCGAATAGGGCAGTCCGCCGAACGGGAAGTCGCCGTGGCTGCGATAGTGCGCTTCGAGGATCGGTTCGGCGTCGGCCCAGGCGTCGCGCAGCACCGGCAGGTTCAGCAGCAGCAGACTGCTGGGGTTGTTGATCTCGTGGGCCACCCCCGAGACCAGCACGCCGAGCGACGCCATCTTGTCGGCCTGGATCAGCTGCTGCTGGTGCAGCCGCAGCTCCTCGGTGCGCGCCGCCACCTCGAGCTTGAGCATGCGGTTCCAGATCACGATGACGCCCAGGATCAGCAGCAGCAGCGCCGAGAGCGCCGCGCCGACCTGGCCGACCCGGTGCCAGGGGAAGCCCTCGCCACCCTCCAGTGGCCCCAGCCAGCGGTCGTAAATGGCCTGGTGGCGGCCGGTGTTCTTGAGAATCGCCAGCCCCTCGCTGAACTTGGCCAGCAGGTTGGCGTCGCCCTGGCGCACCGCGTAGCCGTAGCGCAGCGAGAAGGGCCTCGCTACCGGTACCAGGTTGGTCAGGCCCAGCTCGCGGCTGAGGTAGAGCGCCGGCAGATTGGCCACCAGCGCGTAGTCGTGCTGGCCGGCGGCCAGCGCCCGCAGCGCATCGGCGTGGGTATCCACGGGGATCACCACGGCGCCGATGTCATGTTCGATCAGGTAGTCGTGCATGATGTCGCCGCGCTGGACCAGCACCTCCTTGCCGCGCAGCTCCTCGACCTCGACCACCGGGTCGCCGCGGCGGGCGAAGATCGACTGATGGACGATGGCATGGGGCGGGGCGAAATCGAACTGCTCGGTGCGCGCCTCGGAGAACGACATGCCCTGGAGGATGTCGATCTCCCCCTGCTCCAGCCCCCGGCGCACCTCGCTCCACGGCTTGAGCTTGATGCGCACCTCGATGCCCATCACCTCGGCGATGGCCTGGGTCAGCTCCACGTTGTAGCCGGCCGGCTCGCCGTCATCGTCGAGAAATTCGTAGGGCGGATGATAGTGATCGCCACCGACGACGATGACGTCTCTGACCCCCTCGGGCCCCTCGACCGTCGTCTGTCCCCAGGCCGGCAGGGGTACCACGAGGCAGACGGCCAGGGCCAGCAGTCGTCTCCACCCCATGACGCGGGATGGATGCTTTCGACAGGACACTGCCCGATTCGCCTTCATTGCTGCACTACTCGATATTCTGGATCTGCTCGCGCATCTGCTCGATCAGCACCTTGAGCTCCACCGCGCAGCGGGTGGTGCTGGCCACCGCCGACTTGGAGGAGAGAGTGTTGGCCTCGCGGTTGAGCTCCTGCATCAGGAAGTCGAGGCGGCGCCCCTTGGGGCCCTTCTGGCCGAGCTGACGCTCCACCTCGCTGACGTGGGCCTCGAGGCGGTCGAGCTCCTCGTCCACGTCGGCCTTCTGGGCCAGCAGCACCAGCTCGGCTTCCAGGCGCTGGGGGTCGAGTTCCGCCTTGACCGTTTCCAGGCGCTCCAGCAGCTGGGCGCGCTGACGCTCGAGGATGGTCGGCATCAGGCGGCGCACTTCGGCGACCTGCTCGCGTACGCCGCTCAGGCGTTCACGAATCATCACGGCGAGCTTGTCGCCCTCGCGGGCGCGGGCCTCGATCAGCTCGTCGAGGGCAGCTTCGAACAGCGCCGTGGCTTCCGCCTTCACCAGATCCAGGTCGATGCCCTGTGAGTCGAGCACGCCGGGGTGCTCCAGCAGCGAGAGGGCGTCGGGCATGGCGACCTGGGGCAGCGCTTCGCGAATTTCGCCCAGCGCCGCGGCCAGGGCCACCAGTCGAGGGTGATTGACCGCCAGGGTCTCACTGATGTCGGTGGGTTCGAAGCGCAGGTGACACTCCACCTTGCCGCGGGCCAGGCGCGTACGCAGCGCCTCGCGGAAGGCGGGCTCCAGATCGCGCAGGGCCTCGGGCAGCCGGAAGAAGGGTTCAAGGTAGCGCTGATTCACCGAGCGCAGCTCCAACTGCAGGCTGCCCCAGTCGTCCTCACGGCTCTGGCGGGCAAAGGCGGTCATGCTGTGAACCTTGCTTTGGTCAACCATGGGAACTCCTTGTTCGGTCGGCGGCACTTCAGGCAGCGGACGGGATGTGAGACGAGGAGTTTAACCGATTACCTGCCCCGACCGTGTAGAATGGCCAGCCATTCGACACCGATGCCCAGGGCGTCCCGCCCGGCCCGGCGTCACTCAGTTCGTATCGATTCGAGAGGTAACATGGCTTCCGACCTGAAACGCCCCAGCGGACGGCGCCCCGACCAGCCCCGCGAGATTCGCCTGACCCGCGATTTCACCCGTCATGCCGAGGGTTCGGTGCTGGTGGAGTTCGGCGACACCAAGGTGCTGTGCAACGCCAGCGTCGAGGCCGGCGTGCCGCGCTGGCTGCGTGGCAAGGGGCAGGGTTGGGTCACCGCCGAGTACGGCATGCTGCCGCGCGCTACCCACACCCGCGGCGGCCGTGAGGCGGCCCGCGGCAAGCAGGGCGGGCGCACGCTGGAGATCCAGCGCCTGATCGGCCGTTCGCTGCGGGCGTCGGTCAATCTCAAGAAGCTGGGCGAATTCACCATCACCGTGGATTGCGACGTGATCCAGGCCGATGGCGGCACCCGAACCGCCTCGATCACCGGCGGCTGCGTGGCGCTGGTGGATGCCATCCGCTATTTGCAGCGCAAGAAGCTGATCAAGGGTGACCCCTTCGTGCAGCTGGTCAGCTCGGTCTCGGTGGGATTGTTCAAGGGTGTGCCGGTGGTGGATCTTGACTACCCCGAGGACAGCGGCGCCGACACCGACATGAACGTGGTGATGGCCGAGTCGGGCGGGTTGATCGAGGTGCAGGGTACCGCCGAGGCGGGGGTGTTCTCCCGCGAGCAGCTCAACGCCATGCTGGAGCTGGCCGAAAACGCCGGCGCCCAGCTCTTCGAGCACCAGCGCGAGGCCCTGGGCATTCGTCGCTGAGACTACCTGCCCGGCACGGATGAGATGAGCGCCGGGGGCAAGGCGGAGCGAGGGTCTTTTGCCATGGATGGCAAAAGTAGCGCCCAGGGACGGGTTCACAGCGCCCTCGCGAAGCCTTGGCGCCGGGAAAGCTCATCTCTCTACCGAGCGACGATATAGCTTCAAACGCATAGCGCCGGCCTCAGAGCCGGCGCTATGCGTTCCGGGAAAACCCGGCTGCGACGAAGGGGCGTACTTACAGTGTCAGGTCGTACTCGACGAACAGCGGGGCGTACTCGCTGAAGGTGGCGTCGTAGTCGATCCAGGCGTCGACCACGTGGCGGCGCAGGTTGGGTCCGACGATCTGATAGTCGATCCGCCAGCCTTCCTGGCGTGAGCGCGGCACATCCTGGTCGAGCTTGGGCCAGTAGGTGTACTCACCGGCGTCGCGGTTGATCTCGCGGAAGGTGTCGATGAAGCCGGTGGGGCCGAATACCTGGTCCATCCAGGCCCGCTCTTCGGGCTTGAAGCCCGGTGTGGTCTGGTTGTCGGCCCAGTTCTCCAAGTCGATGGTCTTGTGGGCAATGTGCCAGGTGCCGCAGATGATGTACTCGCGACGCTTGCGTGCCATCTTGTTCAGGTATTCCTGATACTGGGCCATGAAGGCCTGCTTGGCGGCGTAGTCGCTGCCGTCGGGCATCAGGAAGCTGGCGATGCTGAAACGGTCGTAATCGGCCTGCAGGAAGCGCGCCTCGTGGTCGCACTGGGGGAAGCCGAGGCCGTACATGATCGCCTTGGGTATCTTGCGGCAATAGATTCCCACGCCGGAGAAGCCGTCCTCTTCGGCGTCGAGGAAGTAGCCTTCGTAGCCTTCCGGGTACAGAATGCTGTCGTCGAGTTCGAAACTCTTGGCCTTGAGGTTCTGCACGCAGATGACGTCGGCGTCCTGCTCGGCCAGCCAGTCGAGGAAGCCCCGTCCGACCGCTTCGCGGATTCCGTTGACATTGATGGTGGCAATTTTCATACATGGTCCCTTTGACGTCGCGCGTGTATGATACCCGACGTTTCGACGTTTGGGTAAATGGCCCGCATGGATATTCGTGGTAGGACAGGATATTCGATTTCCATGAGGCCTATGAATAGCAGGGGGAGTGAGGTGTCGGCCAGCATGCAAGCCTATCAGCGGGAGTTCATCGAGTTCGCGATCGAGCAGGGCGTGCTGAAGTTCGGCGAGTTCACCCTCAAGTCGGGCCGCGTCAGCCCCTATTTCTTCAATGCCGGGCTGTTTCGCACCGGCAGCGCCCTGGCGCAGCTGGGCCGCTTCTATGCCAATGCCATCGAGACCAGCGGGCTCTCGTTCGACGTGCTGTTCGGCCCAGCCTACAAGGGCATTCCGCTGGCAGCCACCACGGCGGTGGCGCTGGCCGATCATCACGACCGCGATCTGCCCTTCGCCTTCAACCGCAAGGAGGCGAAGAGTCACGGCGAGGGTGGCAACATCGTCGGTGCGGCGCTTGCCGGACGCATCCTGATCATCGATGACGTGATCACCGCAGGCACTGCCATTCGCGAAGTGATGACGCTGATTGAGGCCGCCGGCGCCGAGGCGGCAGGGGTGGTGATCGCGCTGGATCGTCAGGAGCGCGGCGAGGGCAGCCAGAGCGCGATCCAGGAAGTCGAGTCGCGCTACGGCATGCCGGTGGTCAGCATCGTCACGCTGGATATGGTGCTGAGCTACCTCGAGCAACAGTCGAACCAAGAATTACAGGGACATGCGGCCGCCATACGCGACTATCGTGCGCGCTACGGTGTCGCCGCCGAGTGAATTGTGTAGCGCGATTCAAGCGCATCTTATGAGGAGTCGTCGATGAAAACGCTTGGACACTTCGCCAAGGCCGCGCTGGCCACCGGCTTTTTCTTCGCTGCCACCGGCGCCCACGCGGCGGGCAGTCTCGATCTCAACCTCGGACCCGATGCCGTGCAGTTCGAGGCGGCCGGCGAGATCGCCCATGGCGTGATGCTGGGCGGTGGCGTCCTGCACAGCGATTATCGCGAAGATGCCACCATCTACCACGCTCAGCTGCTCGGCGCACAGCGTACCCGCGAGCGCGACGTGGGCATCGGCGCCCGCTGGACCCAGTACGACACCGACTACGGCAACGGCGGCGGTCTCGGTCTGGGCGGCTATGGCTACGTCTACCTGCCCCAGGCGCCGGCCGTCTCCGTGGGCGGCTACGGCTTCTATACCCCCAGCGTGGTGACCAGCGGCGACCTGGACGACGGCTACGAGTTCGGCGTGCGCGCCCGCTACGCCTTCACGCCCAACGTCGACGGCTACGTCGGCCTGCGTCAGGCGGCGGCCGACTTCGACAACCGTCATGGCAACCGCACCCTGGACCGTGGCGCCCAGGTCGGCGTTCGCCTGAGCTTCTGATCGCTCGTTCACCGAGCCAGCGGGCCCCTGCGGGGGCCCGCATGCGTTCCAGCAGGCCACCCCATGCTCGATGTCGTGCTGTTCGAACCCGAGATCCCGCCCAACACCGGCAACCTGATCCGGCTGTGCGCCAACAGCGGCTTTCGCCTGCACCTGATCGAGCCGCTGGGCTTCGTGCTCGACGACAAGCGCCTGCGCCGCGCCGGGCTCGACTACCATGAGTGGGCCGCCATGCGCGTGCACCGCGACTGGCCGGCCTGCGTCGCAGCGCTGCAACCCGAGCGGGTGTTTGCCGTCTCGACCCGCGGCCGCACCGGCTACCACGAACCCAGCTACCGCCCCGGCGACGTGCTGCTGTTCGGCCCCGAGACCCGTGGGCTGCCCCAGGCCATGCTCGACGCCCTGCCGCCGGAACAGCGCCTGCGCATCCCCATGCTGCCCGACAGCCGCAGCCTCAACCTCTCCAACGCCTGCGCCATCCTGGTGTTCGAGGCCTGGCGTCAGCTGGGCTTCGCCGGTGCGGTGGATCTCGATATGCCTAGCGAGGCACGCCCATGAGCATTCAGCAGCGCCTGGCCAAGCTCAACCCGCGTCAGCAGGAGGCGGTGCGCTACATCGACGGCCCCTGCCTGGTGCTGGCCGGTGCCGGCTCGGGCAAGACCAGCGTGATCACCACCAAGATCGCCTACCTGGTGCAGGAGTGCGGCATGAGCGCCCGGCGCATCGCCGCGGTGACCTTCACCAACAAGGCGGCCCGCGAGATGAAGGAGCGGGTGGGGCAGATGCTCAAGGGCAAGGAGGGTCACGGGCTCACCGTCTCGACCTTCCACACCTTGGGGCTCAACATCATTCGCGGTGAACTCAAGGCGCTGGGCTACAAGCCGGGCTTCTCGCTGTTCGACCCCGAGGACGCCAAGGCGCTGCTGCGCGACCTGATGAACAAGGATGCCCAGGTCGACGCCGAGCAGATCAACGCCGTGCAGCATCAGATCTCGGAGTGGAAGAACGACCTGGTGCTGCCGGGTCAGGCGCTGTCCCACGCCGTGGATGAGGATGCACAGTACGCCGCGCGGGTCTACGAGGCCTACGTGCGCCACCTCAAGGCCTACAACGCGGTGGACTTCGACGACCTGATCCTGCTGCCGGTGGTGCTGCTCAAGGACAACCCCGAGGTGCTGGCGCGCTGGCGGCGCAAGATCCACTACATGCTGGTGGACGAGTACCAGGACACCAACGTCTCGCAGTACCTGCTGGTCAAGCTGCTGATGGAGGAGCGCAAGACCTTCACCGTGGTGGGCGACGACGACCAGTCGATCTATGCCTGGCGCGGCGCGCGGCCCGAGAACCTGGTGACCCTGGGCGAGGACTTCCCGCGGCTCAACGTGATCAAGCTGGAGCAGAACTATCGCTCCACCGGCACCATCCTGCGCGCGGCCAACACGCTGATCGCCAACAATCCCCACGTCTACGAGAAAACGCTGTGGTCGGAGATGGGCCAGGGCGCGCCGATCCGCGTGGTGGTCAATCGCCACGAGGAAGCCGAGGCCGAGCGTGTGGCGAGCGAGATCCTCACCCGGCGCATCAAGGAGCGCGCCGAGTGGCGCGACTTCGCGGTGCTCTATCGCGGCAACTTCCAGGCCCGCCTGCTCGAACTGAAGCTGCAGCACTACCAGATTCCCTACAAGCTCTCCGGCGGTACCTCGTTCTTCTCGCGCAACGAGATCAAGGACGCCATGGCCTACCTGCGCCTGCTGATCAACCCGGCCGATGACAACGCCTTCCTGCGCATCGTCAACGTGCCGCGCCGCGAGATCGGCCCCGGCACTCTGGAGAAGCTGGCCAACTATGCCACCGAGCGCGGCGCCTCGCTGTTCGACGCCTGCCACGAGCTGGGCCTGGAGCAGCAGCTGCCGGCGCGGGCGGTGGAACGGCTCGGGCGTTTTACCCACTTCATCGACGGTGTGCGCCGGCGCATGGACGAGGGCGACGCCCTGGCCGCCATTCGCGGCATGCTGCACGAGATGGACTACGAGGCGTGGCTCTACCAGAACGCCAGCGCGCCGACCATCGCCGAAAAGCGCATGGCCAACGTCTGGACGCTGATCGACCAGTTGGAGAAGTCGATGAAGAGCGACCCCGAAGAGCGTGCGGAGCAGGCCGGGGCGGAAGACGACGCCGAGACCGACGACGTGGAAGCGGCCATCTCACGCCTGGTGCTGCGCGACATCCTCGAGCAGCAGGCCGAGGAGGACGACACCGACCGGGTGCAGCTGTTGACCATGCACGCCTCCAAGGGGCTCGAGTTTCCCCACGTCTACCTGATGGGACTGGAGGAGGAGCTCTTGCCCCATCGTAATGCCATCGAGGCCGGCACGGTGGAGGAAGAGCGGCGCCTGGCCTATGTGGGCATCACCCGGGCGCGCCAGACCCTAACCCTGACCCTGGCGCGGCAGCGCAAGGCCTTCGGCGAGATGATGGACTGCGTGCCGAGCCGTTTTCTCGATGAACTGCCGGCGGACGACCTGGAGTGGGAGGGGCGGCCGGACCGCGAGGACCCGGACAAGAAACAGGCGCGGGGGCAGGATGCCATCGCCGGGTTGCGCTCATTGTTGGGCTGAGGGCTCTCCACTGAGCTGAGGGCTTTCCACTGCGCTGAGGGCTTTCCACTGAGCTGAGGGCTTTCCACTGAGCTGAGGGCTTTCCACTGAGCTGAGGGCTCTTCACAAGCTGAAGGCTCCTGCCACCAATGCAAACGGGGCGCCACTGGCGCCCCGTTTGCGTTACCGCTCTTGGCTGGATCAGCGAACCGGCTCGACCAGGTAGTCGGTAGCGGCACGCACTTCGTCGTCGGAGAGGTTGGCGTGGCCACCCTTGGGCGGCATGGCGCCGATGCCGTTGATGGCATGGTCATAGATGGTGTCCATGTCCTGCTCCATGCGCTGGGCCCACTCACCCTCTTCACCACGGCGGGGGGCACCGGCGGCGCCGGTCATGTGACAGGCCATGCACGCCTGGTTGTAGATGGCTTCGCCGTCGATACCGGCCCATGCCGGCTCGTCATCACCGGCGGCTGCTTCTTCGGTAGCGGCTTCTTCCACGGCCTCGTCTTCCACCGCTTCTTCGGCTGCCACGGCGGCCGCTTCGGCTTCCTCTTCCACCGGACCCTCTTCGGTCACGGCTTCTTCGTCGGCGGCGGCATCTTCGGCAGGCGCTTCATCAGCGGCCTCTTCGCCGCCGATCTCGGGAACGTCCATCACCGGCTCGAGCAGATAGGCGGTGGAAGCCGCGACCTCCTCGTCGGAGAGGTTGGGGTTGCCACCGCGGGCCGGCATGGCGCCGATGCCGACGATGGCGTGCTCCAGCAGGGTGTCCCAGCCCTGGTCGATACGCTCGCTCCACTCACCCTCTTCGCCGCGGCGGGGAGCGCCGGCAGCGCCGGTATCGTGGCAGGCCATGCACACGCGCTGGTAGATGGCCCCGCCATCGATACCGTTGGCCGCGGCCTCGCCGTTGCCGTTGGCGGGTGCCGCGGCCGTACCGCAGTCGTCACCTACCAGGCAGAGCTGGCCGATGGGCTTGATGCGCTCGGCAATGGCATCGCGGTCCACTTCGGCGTGCACGGTCGCAGCGCCTGCAGTGAGGCCCACGGTGGCCAGACAGCCCAAGATCAGTTTGCTGGATTTCACTCTCACCACCTCTCGACGGTCCTGTAATCGTTATCTGCCCATGGCGATGTCTGTACGCAACGGCCGGGCGCCTGAATGCAATGCGCACTAGTATACCGACAACCCAAACCGCTGGAAAACGCCGTTGCCCACGCCTTTGGCATGAAGGGCTCGTGCCATTGGCTGGCAAGCCCAACGGGCCAAGGGTATCGTAATGGCCATCCTTCTGGCGATCACACTGGCGACGCGAGGCCCACGTGTACGATTTCATCATTCTGGGTGGCGGCATTCTCGGCCTTTCCACCGCGATGCAGCTGATCGAACGCTACCCCGAAAAGAAGATGCTGCTGCTGGAAAAGGAGAGCGGCCCCGCGCAGCACCAGACCGGCCACAACAGCGGTGTGATCCATGCCGGCGTCTACTACGCGCCGGGAAGCCTGAAGGCGCGCTTCTGCCTCGAGGGCAACCGCGCCACGAAGGAGTTCTGCGACCGTCACGCCATCCCCTACGAGGCCTGCGGCAAGCTGCTGGTGGCCACCAACGAGCAGGAGATGCAGCGCATGGAGGCGCTGTGGGAGCGCACCGCCGCCAACGGGCTGGAGCGCGAGTGGCTCTCTGCCGGTGAACTGAAGGAGCGCGAACCTCACATCACCGGCCAGGGCGCCATCTTCGTGCCCTCCAGCGGCATCGTCAGCTATGCCCGGGTAGCCGAGGCCATGGCCGACGAGTTCCAGCGTCACGGCGGCCAGGTCCGCTACGACCATCGGGTCACCGGTATCGCCGAACGCACCGGTGAGGTGCTTGTCAGCACCTCTCAGGGCGAGTTCAGCAGCCGCTATCTGGTGACCTGCTCCGGACTGATGGCCGATCGGGTGGTGCGCCTGCTGGGCCGCAATCCGGGCTTCACCATCTGCCCCTTCCGCGGCGAATACTATCGGCTGTCCGATCGCCACAGCGATATCGTCAAGCACCTGATCTATCCCATTCCCGATCCCAGCATGCCGTTTCTCGGCGTGCACCTGACCCGCATGATCGACGGCTCGGTGACCGTGGGGCCCAATGCGGTGCTGGCGCTCAAGCGCGAAGGCTACCGCAAGAGCGACGTCTCGCTCGCCGACATGGCACGCATGTTTACCAATCCCGGCATTCTCAAGGTGCTGGGGCGCAACCTGCGGCCGGGCCTGCACGAGATGAAGAATTCGCTGTGGCGTCGCGGTTATCTCGAAGAGGTACGCAAGTACTGCCCCAGCCTGACGCTGGACGACCTCGAACCCTGGCCCGCCGGAGTGCGGGCTCAGGCCGTCTCCCGCGATGGTCGACTGATCGACGACTTCCTGTTCGTCAATACCAAGCGCACCGTCAACGTCTGCAATGCCCCATCGCCGGCCGCCACCTCGGCGCTGCCCATCGGTCGGCACATTCTCGACAAGGTCAGCGCGATGGTGCAGACGAGCTGATCGAACCCGTGCGCTGGCCATCGTAAGGTGTTGGCTGCGCAGGCGAACGAGGCATGAACATGGCCAAGCGCCTTTCCGAACGCTGTCGGAAGGTCCTGTCACGGCAGGGTCATGTCGTGCTCGTGGCAGGCCTCATGGCCGTGTGGGCGCTGCTGGGGCCAAGGGTGGCCGCCACTCTGCTGCTGCCGGTGTGGGTGATCGCGGCGCAGCTGATCTTTTTCGGCAGCTTCGAGGCGGCACGCCTGCGTCGCCGGGCCTGGCTGGGGCAGTACCTCGTTGCCGCCTCGCCCTGGCATCGCTGGCTGCGCGGCGGCCTGCTGATGGCCCTGTGGCACCAGGGCCTCGCCATCCTGCTGGCCCTGCTTCTGCTGGTGAAACTGCGGCTCCTTCCACCGGTCTATTGGCCAGTGCTGTTGATGTCGCTGGTGGCGCTGGTGCTCATTCAGCAGCTCCTGAAGCGGCAGCTGCAGCGTCATGTCATTGGCGAGTATCTCGCCGCGCTGGTGCGACGGCTGCTGGTGTGGCCCGCCAGCGCGCTGCTGGCATTGCTGCTGGTGCTCACGGCGCTGTGGCTGCCGCAGCCTTATCTGGTGGGGCTGGGCTGGGAAGAGGCGGTGATACGCCACACCTCGACGGCGGCCGGCGACGGTCTGCTGGGCGCCTTCGAGCGCTTTGGCCAGGCGCTCGAACTGACCCAGTTCTGGGCCATGCAGAATGCCCTCGAGCGACGCGGCCTGGGCCAGGGATTGATCTTGTTCGGCTGGTTCCTGCTGCTGCTCACCCAGAGTGCCTTTGCCTGGGCCGTGGTGAGGCTGGCGGTCGGCGCCGATGCCCTGCGCGATACGCTCGGGCACTTGCGCAACGCTGAAAGGAAGGATGCACCATGACATCGATGGCCGAGCCCCTGCGACGTGTACCGGCTGCCTACTGGTGGCTGACGCTGCTGCTCGTGCTGACGTCGATGCTCGCGCTGGGCTACGGCTACCGACAGCTGCAGGAGCGCAGCGAAGCGCCGCTGTTTCGGGTCGTCGTCAACGGTGAGACGCTGATTCTGGACGGCGAGACCCATGCCGCCCTGGGCCAGGAGCTGAGCGTGCTTGCCGGCCGGCTCGACCTTCATCTGCGTGACGAGATGCAGCCGTGGCTGGATGCGCGTCTCGATACCGCCTTCGCACCGCTGGAGGCGGCCATACCCGAGTATCTCGACTGGCACTTCTCGCTGCGGGGCAGCTACCTGCGTCTGGCGGTGGCGCTGGGCGGCGATCTCGATGAGTGGCTCGAGGCACAGCTCAACGAACGGCTCCTCGAGCGCAGCAATATCGCCGCGGCGCTGGAAGAGCTGGAAGCCGATTTCGGCGCACGTCTGGTCGAAGTGCAGCAGCGAGTCGTGGGGGAGATCGGCAGCACGCTGCAGACACGCTATGCCCCCCGTCAGGCCGCGGCGCGAAACGAAGATGAACTCCCCACCATCGATCTCGATCTGGCCCTCGAGGGCACGCTCCAGGGCCGCTGGGACGAGGCGCGCTGGGGTACGGCG